>JAKAXG010000402.1 GCA_021827225.1 Actinomycetes bacterium
GGCGGGGGGGTGGGGCCGGCGGCCGCCGGGCCGGGCGGAGCCGGAGGGGTCGGGCCGGCGGCGGCCGGGCCGGGCCCAGCAGCCGGCGGACCGGTGCGCTCCGGCGCCGGGCGGCGGGCGCCGGAGTCGTCCTCGGGGCTGTCACCGGAGCCCTCGGGGCCGGAGCCGCCGGGCCGGTTGCGGTTACGCCCGCCGCGCGAGCCGCGCCGGCGACGCTTCTTCGGGGAGCCCTCGGCGGAGTCGCCGGCGGCGGGGTCGTCCGCGGAAGCCGGCTGCGACCGCTCCGCTTGCGCCGGTTCCCCGGACAGCCCGGAGGGGTCGGGGCGCTCCGGCGCGGGGCGGCCGTTGCCGGCCGGGCCGCTGAGCCCGCTGTCGGGGCCGGTCAGGGTGCGGTCCGGGCCGGTCCTCCCACCGGGGGGAGCGCCGTCATATGGCCGCCCTTGAGCCCCGGACGGGGAACTCGTGGTCCCGCCGGGCATTGCCTCGTCCGACATTTGAGTAGGTCCCTTCTCATGACGCACGCCCCAGGGCGTGCGGCGCCTGCGTCGCGTCGCTGGGCCGAGCCTCCGCCATGAGAGGCTCGCAGCGCGCGCCGTTGCGCAGAATCCATTGGTGCGTCCGCCGGACGTGGCGCTCCTCCAGGTCTGGAGCCAGAGCGTTCAGCACGTCGGCGGGCCGGACGGAGCGGGGCACGGTGGCCAGATCGGCCTCGAGCCATATCTCCCCCGATCCATCCATGCAGCCGGCCCCGGCGGGGTCGACCAGTTGGAGTTCCTGTATCCCGGGCCGGATATCCTCGCTGACCTGGGCACCTTTGCGGGTGCGGGTCACCACCAGCTCGGGAGCGGCCAGGGCGGCGGCCACCCAGTCGGCCATCTCAGCGGCGGCTATGGGGCCGCGGCCGTCGGCCGGCACCACCTGCCAGCGCCACGAGGAGGAAACCACGTCCTCCTGCAGCGACGGCGTCCCCGGCTCCAGGACGGTCACTGCGGTGGCATCCACGCCGACCGGCAGAGCGTCCGACAAGCGGGAGGTGAGGGTGGACAGGTCCACCCCGTCGAGGTCGCTGACCTCGACGTCCAGGAACTCGGCCACGGACTCGTGGCCGGTGGGCAGGGCCAGCCCGAAGCTGACCTTGGGACGGGGCGAGAAGCCTTCGCTGTAGGCCAGCGGCAGCTGCACCCGGCGGAAGGCCCGCTCCCACATGCGGGCCACGTCCCTGTGACTGGTCCAGCGGATCTTGCCCAGCTTGGCGAAACGGAGCCGCAGGCGGGCCCTCGATCCGGCACTTCCAGCCGGGTCGCGATCCGGCTCGGTCACGACGTCGACCCGGCCGGGGACCGGGGGCTGAGGAACACCGGCACCTCGCCCCCCGAGCTCAGATCCTGTCCGGTCCCCTGGCTCCCGCCGGCGGGGGCCACGTTGGAGGCCACCACGTGCTCGAGTCCGTAACCGGTGCAAGCACCGCAGTCGTAGCAGGGGGTCCACCGGCAGTCCGGGGTACCGGAGGCGGCCAGGGCGTCCTCCCATTCCTGCCACAGGAAATCCTCGTGCAGACCGGCCGAGATGTGGGCCCACGGCAGGATCTCCGACCGGTCCCGGTGGCGGTGCACGTACCAGTCGACCGACAGCCCGTGGGCGGCCATGGCCTCGGTCCACAGGTCCAGCGAGAAGTGCTCGGACCACTCCTGGAAGACCCCGCCCCGACGCCAGACGTCCTCGATCACCCGACCGATCCGACGGTCGCCCCGGCTGGAGATGCCCTCGGCCAGGGAGGCCCGGGGATCGTGCCAGCGCAACTGCACCCCCCGGTCCCGCTTGAGCGCGTCGCGCAGGATCGACACCCGGTGGTTGAGCATCTCGAAGGTGTTCTGGCCGAACCACTGGAATGGGGTCTGAGGCTTGGGCACGAAACCGCCCACCGAGGCGGTGACCGACGCCCCCCGCTGGTGGGTACGGCCGATGGCCACGCAGTTGCGGGCCAACTCGGCGATGCCGAGGGTGTCCTCATCGGTCTCGGTCGGCAGGCCGGTGAGGAAATACAGCTTGACCCGCCGCCAACCCTGGGAGAAGGCCGACTCCACCGCCCCGTAGAGGTCCTCCTCGCGGATGAGCTTGTTGATCACCTGCCGCATGCGCCAGGACCCGGCCTCGGGAGCGAACGTCAGCCCGGTGCGGCGGACCTTCTGGATCTGGCTGGCGACCCCGACGGTGAAAGCGTCGACCCGCAGACTGGGCAGGCTGACCGACACCTGCCCGCGACACGCCGGATCATCGATGATGCCTTTGACCGTGGCGTCGATGCCGGAGAAGTCGGCACTCGACAGCGACGTCAGGCTGATCTCGTCGTAGCCGGTGCGGGCCAGGCCGTCCGAGGCCATCTGCAGCACCTGCGAGGTCGGCCGCTCCCGCACCGGGCGGGTGATCATGCCGGCCTGGCAGAACCGGCACCCCCGGGTGCAGCCCCGGAAGATCTCCACGTTGAGCCGGTCGTGGACGACCTCGGTCATGGGGACCAGTTGGTTGCGGGGGTAGGGCCACGCCCCCAGGTCGGCGATGGTGCGCTTCTCCACCCGCTCCGGCACCTCCGGATAGCGGGGGGTGACGGCCACGATGTCGGGCCCGTCGTATTCGACCTCGTAGCAGGACGGCACGTAGACACCCGGCACGCCGGCCAGGTCCCTGAGCAGCCGCTCCCGGGAGCCGGGAGTGCGTCCGCCGGCCTTCCACTCCCGTACGGCGTCGGTGATCTCGCCCACGACCTCCTCACCGTCGCCGATCACGAACAGGTCGACGAAGTCGGCCACCGGCTCGGGGTTGAAGGTGCAGTGGCCACCGGCCACGATCAGCGGGTGCTCGGGACCCCGATCGGCGGAGCGGATGGGTACGCCGGCCAGATCCACGCAGTTGAGCAGGTTCGTGTAGACCAGCTCGGCCGAGAGGTTGAACGCGATGAGATCGAATTGTCCGGCCGGCTCGTGACTGTCGACGGAGAACAGCGGTATGGACCGCCGGCGCATCTCCTGCTCCATGTCGGTCCACGGGGCGTAGGAGCGCTCGGCCCGGGCGTCGTCGCGCTCGTTGAGGATCTCGTAGAGGATCTGCAGACCCTGGTTCGGCAGCCCGACCTCGTACGCATCGGGGTACATGAGCAGCCATGACACCCGCCCGGTGAGCGGCCCCGGGGCCACCGCCCCGTCCTCACACCCGATGTAGCGCGCCGGCTTGGACACGCGGGGCAGGACGGGTTCGATACGGGGCCAGAGGGACGTCATGTCCCTTGCCAGTCTAGACCGCCCGGGCCCGGTCCCAGGCCCGCCGGGAACGGCGGCCCCGGGCTGGGCAGGCCGCCCGGCCCGGCCCACCTGCCGGCAGGCCTAGTTGAAGCGGCGCATCCGCACGCTCTGGACCAGGCCCAGGCCGGCGAAGACGGCGATGACGTCGGAACCGCCGTAGCTCATGAGCGGCAGGGGGATACCGGCCACCGGCATGATGCCCACGGCCATGCCGATGTTCTCGAAGACCTGGAAGGTGATCATGGCCAGCACACCCACGCACACCAGGGTGCCGAAGGTGTCGCGGGCCAGGGTGGCCGTTCGCCACGTTCGCCATATGACCAGCAGGAAGAGCAGGAGCAGAGCCACCGAGCCGATCAGGCCGAGCTGCTCACCGACGGCGGTGAAGATGAAGTCGGTGCGCTGCTCGGGCACGTAGGACAGGTTGGTCTGGGTGCCCTTGCCCAGACCCTGACCGGTGATGCCGCCGTTGCTCACCGCGATCTTCGACTCGGCCACGTTGTACTCGGTGGCCCCGGCCTGGGTGCGCAACAGAGCCACATTGGGCTGGTTGGGGGCGTTGACGAAGGAGGTGAGACGGGCCTGCTGGTAGCTCTTCAGGATCCCGAAGTGCACCACCCCGAAGGCCATGACCACCACCAGGAGACCGAGGAGGCCCATGTGCCGGCCGGAGGCCCCCCCGATGAGCAGCACCGCCACCAGCACCGCAGCCAGGATCAGGGCGCTGCCGAGGTCGGGCTGCTTGTAGATCAGGGCGAAGGGCACGCCGGCCATCACCAGGAGGACCAGGAGCGCCCGACCGGACAGCCGGCTCTTGGCCGCGGTGCAGTAGGCGGCCATCACGATGATGAGTGCGATGACGGCGAAAGCCGACGGCTCGAGCTGGTAGCTGCCCACCTGGAACCACGCCTGGGCGCCCCGGCTCTTGTGCCCGACGGCGTAGACGGCCATCAGCATCAGGACCGCGAACCCGTATATGAGCAC
Source organism: Actinomycetes bacterium (assembly GCA_021827225.1). The sequence continues at coordinate 4,281 of JAKAXG010000402.1, forward strand.
CGACCAGTCCCGCAGCTTGCGGTAGTCGACAGCCGCCACCCCGAACATCACGAAGATCCCGATGACCATGAAGATGGCCTGCTTCTTGACGAAGTAGGTGGGGCTGAGGCCGCTGGCCTGCAGCTGGTCGCGGGTAGCCGTGTAGACCATGAGGCACCCGAAGGCGCCGATCAACGCCGCCGCCCCGGCGAGGAGCACGTCGACGTGGCGCCAGGCTCCGGGGACCTTGGCCGGCCGGCGAGACGAGGCGCTGGCTCCGCTGAGCACGTCCGACTTCAGCATCGCTTCTTAACTACCAGGTTCGCCGGCGCCTGTCGGGTCATCAGTTCTGTCCGCCGCTGCCCGCCGCCGAGTACGACACCGACTGGAGCGGGAGGTGGAACAGGGCGTCGTAGATCTCGCGCACCACCGGGGCGGCGACCGAGGAGCCGTACCCGGAGTCCTCCATGAAGGCGTCCACGACGTAGCGGGGGCTGCTGACCGGGGCGAAGGACGTGAACACCGAGGTGGCCTGGCGGGGGGCGTTGACCTGGGCGGTGCCGGTCTTGCCGGCGATGCCTATGGCGGCCAGCGGCCCGCTGAACACGCCGTAGGCGGTACCGCGGGGGTTGTTGACCACTCCCTGGAAGCCGGCCAGGAGGGCGGAACGCCACTCCGGCCGGAGCCCGACGTCGGT
>JAKAXG010000403.1 GCA_021827225.1 Actinomycetes bacterium
GCGTTGTCGAGCAGGCCCCGGTCGCGCATGCGCAGGCTGCGCACGATGTAGGCGTAGATGCGCGGCTCGTCGTCGATCAGCTCGATCAGGGCGTCGATGATGGCGCCGATGGTGTGGTCCAGGTCGACCGTGACGGCTTCGGACAGCCGCTGCAGGACCGTCTTCTCCACCCGCCCGGCCAGCACCACCGCCATGGCGTCGACGACGCCGTTCTTGTCGCCGAACTCGGCGTAGAGGACCGGCTTGCTGACCTCGGCCAGCTCGGCCATCTGGTCTAGCGACACCTCCGGGCCGTAGCGCCGCACCGCCTCGATGGAGGCCTCGATCAGCCGGCGGCGGTGGTCGGCCCGCTGCCCCTCGGTGCGCGGCGGGCGGCCGCGGGGGCGCTGCGTGCCGCTCGTCGAGACCATGTGTCCAGGGTGGCACAAGGGACCGGTGTGACGGATCTCACGTTGACCGTTAAATCTACTCATCGTAGACTAATAAAACAGACAAAAGGGAGGGAAAAGTGACCGCAACCCGCCATGCCACCGTTCCGAGCCGGCAGATCACCACCCGGCGCATCTCGTTCGAGTACCCCGCCGGTACCCTGCCCCGCCATTTCGCCGACGACCTGGTGATGTGCCACGTGGTGGCCATGCTGTCGGCCATGTTCCCCAACGGTGAGGACTTCTTCGTCCGCTCCGTGCGCAACTACCGCGACCAGGTCAGCGACCCGGAGCTCAAGAAGCAGGTCGCCAAGTTCATAGGCCAGGAGGCCATCCACGGCCGGGAGCACCGGGAGTTCAACGACCGGCTCCAGGAGCTGGGCTATCCCACCCGCTACGTCGACCGGGCCGTCGACGTGGTCCTCAACCGGGTGGGCGTGCGCATCCTGCCGAAGACCGTGCAGCTGGCCATCACCGCCGCCCTCGAGCACTACACGGCGTCCCTGGCCGAGACCCTCATGTCCGACGAGGAGCTGCGCAACCAGCTCGTCGCTGACGAGGTGCGCAACCTGTTCCTGTGGCACGCCCTGGAGGAGTCCGAGCACAAGTCGGTGGCTTTCGACGTGTACCAGTCGGTGTGCGGCAACAACCTCCTGCGCCGGCTGGTCATGGACGCGGTCACCGCGCTGTTCCTGTTCGGCATCGTGGACAGCACGGTCCGCTCGCTGCGCCGGGACCCCGCCGCCCGGGACCGCCGGGAGCTGCGGGAGAGCCTGCGCCGGTTGCGGCGCTCGCCCCTGATCGGCCCGGAGATGAGGCGCCGCATCCGCGACTACAACCGCAATGACTTCCACCCCGAGGACCACGACTCCGACGCCCTGCTCGAGTTCTGGCGGGACCAGCTGTTCGGCGCTTCCGGCCGGCTCAACGACCGCCTGGCCCGTACCGCCTGATCCGGCGCCGGGCCCGGCCGGTTCGCCCGATACGTGCCATCTATAATTCAGATTCGAAGAAGTTCCTGAAACAGCTTGCAAGATAGGCCGGGATGGACCATACTGATACTCACAAGCGCTTCGGCCGGTAACCCCCCCCACCGGACCGGATGCCATACGAAGGGCCCGGTTTCCCCCCCGCCGGGCCCTTCGTCGCGTGCACGGACGGATATGGGGTAGACAACCTGACAGTGAAGCCGCTAGCCCCGTCCGGACAGCAGGTCCAGATCTCCGCCTTCGGCCAGCATCTGGTCGCGGTCGAGGTGGGCGGCGGGATCCGCGAGTACGGGACCGACGCGGGCCCCGTACTGGACGGTTACGGCCCGGAGGAGATGTGCAGTGGGGGTCGGGGCCAGCTGCTGGCGCCGTGGCCGAACCGGCTGGCCGACGGCTCGTTCCAATGGGACGGCCGCCAGCTGCAGACGGCCATCACCGAGGTGGAGGCCCACAACGCCATCCATGGCCTGGTCCGGTGGTCCCCCTGGACCGTGCGCTCCTCGGGCGCCGACCGGGCCGAGCTGGGCTTCACCCTCCACCCGCAGCCTGGATGGCCATGGACCCTGGACATCGCCGTCTCCTACCAGCTGGGGCCCCGGGGCCTCACCGTCCGGACGGAGGTCACGAACTGTTCGACCGAGCCGTGCCCGGCCGGCTTCGGGTGGCACCCCTACCTGTACGCCTTCGGCGGACCGGTCGACGATGCTCTGCTTCGCCTGCCGGCCGCCACCGCCTACCGCAGCGACCAGCGGGGCCTGCCCGACGGACGGTTCGACGTCACCGGCACCGATCTGGACTTCCGGGCCGCCCGACCGGTCGGGCCGGCCCGCCTCGACGTGTGCTTCACCGACCTGGAGCGCGGCGGCGACGGGCGGGCGGTGGCCGAGTTGTCCCGCCCGGACGGGTCAAGGTCCGCCAGGCTGTGGGTGGACGGGGCGTACAGTCACCTCATGGTGTTCTCCGGCGACACGCTGGCCGAGCCGGCCCGCCGGCGGCGGGGCCTGGCGGTCGAGCCCATGACCGGGGCACCGAACTTCTTGCGCACCGGTGACGGTCTGCGGACCCTGCAGCCGGGCGCCTCTTTACATGGCACATGGGGAGTGGAGGTCTTCAGTTGATCGTCAGTTACGCCGACGTGAGGGGCATGGGATCGGTGCCACCGCAGCTTTCGTTCATGGAGACGATCCCCGTAGCCGACGCCGAGGTGGCGGTCGGGCTGGGGGTCGAGGGAACCTATCTGGTGGTCGAGTTGTGCGGTCACGACGGGCCGTGCTGGGTTTGCGCCCCGGCGTCCGAGCGGGCACTCGACTGCGTGCGCTCGGGCCGGGCGTCGCCGTGGACGGTGCTCCACCACAGCGCGACGGGCACCGTCGACATCTACCGCACCGCCGCCGACGGCTCTCTGCACGTCTCGGTTGCATTGTGTTCCAAGCTGCCGGGGGCCCAGCCGGACCGGGCCGCGGCTTAGCCCACCGGCTTCAGCAGCCGGTCGGCGAAGAAGTCGAGTACCTGTAGCAGGGCGTCATGGGTCGGGGTCCCGTCCCTGTCCTGCAGGTGCTCGGTCAGGACGGAGTGGGCGCTGCGGGGGTGGCCGTAGGGGTTCCCGGGCGACGAGTCCAGCTCCACGGCGATGAAGCGGTCGCCCAGCTTCTCCCTCAACGTGGCGAACCGTTCCGCCGGCACGGCCCGGTCGCCGGTGAAGCGCAGCCCGATGACGCACAGGTCCTCGTCACGGGCCCGCTGCTGCACCCGGGACCAGTCCTGCGGGGACATCTGCAGGTCCGCCCGTCGGGCCCTGCCCACCGGGAAGGGCAGCGCCGGCTGGCTGAGCACCGGGGCCAGCACGGTGTCGTCGACCGCCATGGCCAGCCCGAAACCGCCGGTGTAGCACATGCCCACCACCCCCACGCCGGGGCCGCCGCAACGCCGGTGCTCGGAGCGGGCCAGGGCCCGCAGCCACCCGATCACCGGCGACGCCTTGCCGAGCGCCATCCCGGAGAACTCCCGGGAGATGCACAGGCGGGCGATGGTCTCCATGGCGTAGGGCATCGACGGTTCCCGCCCCGGCGTGCCGAACAGGTGGGGGAGCACCACGGTCAGGCCCCGGTCGGCCACCTTGCGGGCGAAGCCGGCGACCCCGGGGGTGATGCCCGGCACCTCGGAGATGACGATCACCGCCGGGCCGGAACCCAGGCGGTAGATGTCGTGGACGGTGTCACCGTCGCGGAACTCTTCGCGGGCGAACCCGGCGAGGGCGTCACTGGCCATGACCAGACGTTAGAGGCACGGGCGCGGAGGAGGCCGCCCCGTGGGGCGGCCTCCTCCTTTTTCCCCTTCTGTTACAGGGTCACTTCTGGAACTGCTGCTCCTCGGTGGAGCCGTGCAGGGCCAGGGTGGATGCCAGGCCGCCGGTGAGGGTGGTCATGACGTCGTCGAAGTATCCGGCGCCGACCTCCCGCTGGTGGCGGGTGGCGGTGTAGCCGTCGCTCTCGATGGAGAACTCCTTCTGCTGCAGCTCCACGTAGGCGCTCATGCCCCGCTCCGCGTAGCCACGGGCCAGCGAGAAGGTGGACTCGTTGAGGGCGTGCCAGCCGGCCAGCGTGACGAACTGGAAGGCATAGCCCATGGCGCCCAGCTCCTTCTGGAAGCGGGCGATGGTCTCGTCGTCGAGCTTGGCCTTCCAGTTGAACGACGGGGAGCAGTTGTAGGCCAGCATCTTGTCCGGGTACTCGGCCTTGATCCGCTCGGCGAAGGTACGGGCCTCGTCCAGGTCGGGGGTGGAGGTCTCGCACCAGATCAGGTCGGCGTAGGGGGCGTAGGCCAGGCCGCGGGCGACGGCGATGTCCATGCCGGGCCGGACGTAGTAGAAGCCCTCCGGGCTGCGCTCGCCGGTGCAGAACTCCTGGTCCCGGGGGTCGACGTCGCTGGTGAGCAGGTTGGCGCCGAGCGAGTCGGTGCGGGCCACGATGAGGCTGGGCACGTTGCACACGTCGGCGGCCAGTCGGGCCGCGCTCAGGGTGCGGATGTGCTGCTGGGTCGGGATGAGCACCTTGCCGCCCATGTGGCCGCACTTCTTCTCCGACGACAGCTGGTCCTCCCAGTGCACGCCCGCAGCACCGGCCTCGATCATCTGCTTCATCAGCTCGAACACGTTCAGCGCCCCGCCGAAGCCGGCCTCGGCGTCGGCCACGATCGGCGCCATCCAGTGCCGGTGGGAGTCGGTCGTGCCGGCGCTGGCCGCCTCCGACCACTCGATCTGGTCGGCCCGGCGCAGGGCGTTGTTGATGCGGCGGACCACGGCCGGGACGCTGTTGGCGGCGTAGAGGCTCTGGTCGGGGTAGACCTGCTCGGACAGGTTGGCGTCGGCGGCCACCTGCCAGCCGGACAGGTAGATGGCCTTGAGGCCGGCCTTCACCATCTCGACCGCCTGGCCGCCGGTCAGGGCGCCCAGGGCGTGGACGTAGTCCTCCGACTTGAGCAGCGACCACAGGCGCTCGGCGCCCTGGCGGGCCAGGCTGTA
>JAKAXG010000404.1 GCA_021827225.1 Actinomycetes bacterium
ACCAGGACCGGAGGCCGCAACGGTCTGGTACCGCGGAGGCGTGCGGACGCGTATCCGGGCACAGGAGTGGATCGTCACCACGCGGTTCGGACTTGAGCCGCACGGGGGCGGCATTGCACGCTGTCGGTTCTAGCGGTGGTCCAGACGATCAGCCAGCCACGACTCGATCCCTCGCAGGGCGGCTGCGGCCATCTTCGTCGGGAAGGAGGTGAAACCGTGGGTCGCTTCGGGGTACACACGCAGGTCCACCTCGTTGCCCGCGGCTGAGAGCCGGGCTGCCATGGCCAGGCTGTCCTCGAGCAGGGTGTCGAGCGTGCCCACGACCATCAGGATTGGTGGGAGGTCACGCAGGTCGCCGTAGAGCGGGGAGATGTCGGGGTTCGTTCGATCCGACACGTGGCCGGCGTAGGCCTGGATGAACCACTCGTCGGCGTAGAGGCGCCCGCCCGGCGATCGGCCGCTGAGGTCGTACGCCCCGAACTGCAGGACGGCGCCCACGAACGGCTGGAGCCGACCTCGGTCCCGCAGACGAACCAGGGTGGTGGCCGCCAGGGTCGCTCCCGCCGACGCCCCGCCGATCATCAGCTGGTTCGTCCCGAACAGCTCCCCGGCCTGCTCGACAAGCCAGAGGGCGGCCGTCTCGCAGTCGTCCGGGGCGGCCGGCCACGGATGCTCGGGGGCGAGGCGGTAGTCGACGCTCACCACCGCCACGCCGATGGCATCGGCCAGGGCGGCGTTGCGGGTGTCGCTTCGGGAGGCCGAGTCCATGTAGAACCCTCCCCCGTGGATCTGCAGGTAGACGGCCCGGGCCCGGCCCTCCCCGGGGGTGATCACCCTCACCGGAACCTCACGCCCGCCGGCACGGGCGAGCCGCTCCACGGCCCGCGGGTCGGGGGGCCTGCTGCTCAACCGGCCGCGGGCCGCCTGCAGACCCTCGGGCGTTGTCAGATCCGGCTCAGGCTGAGCGCCGACCGCCGCCCCGCTCGCGGCGGTCCAGGCACGCATCTGCTCCACGTGAGCCGCCGCCTCTTCGTCCATCAGATGGGCAAGCCCGATTTCCATGAGCCCCTTCCGGTACGAGGTGCTGCCGCTGCTCAGACGGCCACGATCTCGACGAGGGTCTCGATCCCGGCCAGGTCCGTGGCGTTGTGGGTGTACAGCCGGGCGCGGTGGGCGTGGGCCGTGGCCGCGATCAGGATCCCCGTGGCCCGCGACGGTGGTCGGTGGCCCGCTGCGGCCACCGCCGCCGCGAGCTGCCCGTAACTGGTCGCCACGTCCTCGTCGACGGGCAGGGCGTCGAAGCGGCGCTGGAGGAGGGACAGTCTCCGCAGCCGTTCCGCCCGGACAGCGGGATCGGCTGTGACCAGCACACCGAAATGCAGCTCAGCCAGTGATGCTGCGCTGATGGCGAGCTCTCCCTCCAGTGGGCCCACACCGGTGGCCACCAGGACGCTGGTGTCGAGGACGGCCTTCAACGTGGCGACCCCCACGGGCTGGCAGCAGAGTGGTCGATCAGCGCCGCGTCCGTCTGCCAATCCGGGTCGGCGGGGCCTGTGAACAGATCGGCGACATGATCCCACTGCTGCCACCTTCTGGGCGCGGCCGGGACCAGGCGGGCCGCCGGGCGGCCGGAGACCGTGATCTCGATCTCCTCGCCGCCTTCGACCTGTCGTACCAGGTCGGACGCGTCCTGGCGTAGCTCACGGAGGCCGACGGTCCGCATGCCGCCGAGCGTAGCACACATGCTACGAACGGTCGGGCGGTCGCTGATGCCTGCCCGTCGGCGGCACCACCGGCGCCGCGAGTGCTACAAACCGGGAATGGTGAAGTCAGTGGAGGACCACCTCGCCGAGATAGCCGGGCGGGGCTGGACGGTGATCGAGGACGCCATCGAACCCAGCCTGGTCGACGGCCTGGCAGCGGACCTCGAACGCCTCGAGCGGGAGCTGGGCATCGAGCCGGCGGCCAACTCCTTCGAGGGCCGCCAGACGCTACGGGTGTACAACCTGCTGGCCCACGGCCAGATCTGGTGGCAGGTGCCGGTCCACCCGGCGGTCCTCCCGGTGGTGGAGGGCGTGCTGGACCGCGGGTGCCTGATCTCGTCGCTGTCGTCGATCAACATCGGCCCCGGCGAGACGGCGCAGCCCATCCACGCCGACGACCAGCTGATCCCGATACCCAAGCCCCACCCCGCCACCGTCTGCAACACCATGTGGGCGCTCACCGATTTCACCGAGGACAACGGCGCCACCCGCGTGGTCTCGGGCACCCACCTGGCCGACTCGTCGCCGGTGTACGGCGAGCACTACGACTCCGAGCCGGCGGTCATGAAGAAAGGCAGCGTGCTGGTCTGGCACGGCAGCCTGTGGCACGGCGGCGGCTCCAACCGCACCTCCGACCGCCGGGTGGGGGTGGCCATGAACTACTGCGCCGGCTACATACGCCAGCAGGAGAACCAGCAGCTCGGTCTGCCGCCCTCCGAGGTGGCCAGGATGCCGGCCAGGCTGCAGGAGCTGGTGGGCTACGGCATCTACAACGGGCTCATAGGCCACATCGACAAGCGGACCCCCGCCGAGGTCCTGCTGGGGACCGCAGACCGGACCGACCGGCTGGTGTGGGACCTGGGCTGACCCGGCGAGCCAGAACGCGGGCTCAGCAGACGGCGTCGGTCGGGCGGGGATTGGCCAGACCGAACAGCGGCCGTAGGCGGATACCGACCCACGTGCCGACGAGGGCCATGGCCCCCCAGACCCATCCGTGGAGGCTGAACGACACGATGCCGTCGAAGTAGGCGCCGATGTTGCAGCCGAAGGCGATGCGGGCGCCGTAGCCCATGAGCAGGCCGCCCAGCACGGCGGCCAGCGCCACCCGGGCCGCCGGGAGGCGCCACCGTACGAACGTGCCGGCGACCGCCGAGGCCACCAGGGCGCCGGCCATGATTCCGATGTCGGTGACGCTGGTGGCGTTGGCCAGCACGGAATGGTGCAGGGCCACGGCGTTGGCGTGCGTGGTCCAGTACGGCCAGGCGCCTATGTGGTGGTAGCCCAGGGCCCGGAAGGCCTGGGCGCCCCACAGGGCGTAGCCGAAGGTGATGCCCCACGGCTGGCCGCTGACCAGCAGCACGACGCCGTTGAGGACGGCCAGGCCGGCGGCGCCGGCCAGCAGCGGCCAGCTTCCCCGCACGAGGCGGCCCCATCCGGCGGCCACCGGCGCCGGCTCGACGCGGGGCGGCCGGCGGCGCCGTTCGACGAGCAGCGTGACGCCGGCGATGGCGGCGAAGGCCAGGAGCTGCACGACGACCGCCCCGGCGAACCCCAGCCGGCTGGCGGTCAGCGAGATGGCGGGACCGGCCGGGGTGCGCTTGGTCCAGAACGGGAAGCTCCACGCTCCGAGCACCGACCCGGTCATGAAGCCGACCACGGTGGCCACGGTCACCCCCTGGCCGCTGCCGACGACGTAGAGGGTCCCCGACGCGCACGACCCGGCCAGCTGCATGCCGATCCCGAACAGCAGGGAGCCCACCACCACGCTGACCCCGACCGGCGCCACCGCGGGCTGCAGCCGCTGCCCGAAGAGGGTCCAGCCCTGGCTGAGGATCACCGCGAAGATGACCGAACCCAGCGCCAGCATGACCATCTGGGCGCGGAGCGCCCGCCCCTGACCGACGGCCACCAGCTGGCGCCAGGCGGAGGTGAAGCCGAACCTGGCGTGGAAGAGCACCGCCCCCAGGGCCAGCCCGAGCAGCATGAGAACGCCCATCTCGGTCCCGCCCTGCGCGAAGGTGGCCCAGGTCAGCGCGGCGGCCACGAGTCCCCCGGCTGCGGCGACTCCCGGCCGGGCCGGCGGTGCCGGAGGGGCGAGCCGGGCTGTCGCCGTCTCCACCCCCGCCGGGCGGTCGAGCGCCCGCTCGGCCAGCGCTGATCGGGTCGTCGATGTACTGCCGGTGACCGCCATGTCCAGGGCTCCTTTTGCTCTCTGCGCGTTCCGCCGGCCGACCGGGCGCCACGGCCCCGCCGGCTAATACCTGACCAACCGTATCAACAATCCGAATGGCGCGCTAGCTCAAGATTCGGCAGCGGCGGTGTCTCAGCGTCCGGCCCGTGGGTAGATCACCGATGACAGGTCCGCCCCGGCCCCGGTCGCTTCGTTCCGGGAGGATGAAGTGATAGACGACAGGTTCCGCGTAGCACTCATCCATCTCGACGGCGTGGTCCTGGTGGCCGTCGCCGGAGACATCGACATCCGCACGGCGCCGAGCGTCGACCTGGCCCTGCGCAAGGCGCTGACCGCCCGGAGCAGGAAGATGGTCGTCGACCTGAGGAAGGTGACGGTCCTCGGGCCGGACGCCGTCCGCGCCCTGAGCCGGGCGTCGCGCTCGGCGGAGGCGGCCGGTGTGGCCGTGAAGATGGTGGGGATCACCCCGCTGATGCGCCGGGCCCTCGACACCACTGATGCCAGCAACGTCCTCGGCATCTGAGCAGGTGCCACCTGGAACCGCTCACGGGCGGCGGGCACTGCGCGCCGCCAGCCTGAGGGCGTCACGCACCTTGCGCTCCATATGGGCCTTTCGCAGGGCGCGCCGGCGGTCCTGTTCCCTGACCCGCCGCACGGCGTGATCCCGAGCCAGCCGCCGTCGCCGGTCCCGCTCCTTCTGCCGGCGTCGAGCCTGGCTCATGTCGGCGCGGTGCTTCCATTCGGCTGTCCGCTGCCGGTGGTGGCGGGCCTGGCGGGCCCGCCGCTCCCTGCGGGCCAGCGTGGCCAGCGCCCGCTGGTAGCGGATGGAACCCGGGATGGCCCTCATCCCTCCCGTGCGCCAACCCTGGATGACCACTACCTCGTGCTGCGGCGTTGCCGGGACCTCCATCCGTCAGGCCCTTCGACAGTTCCCTACCCCGAGCGGGGCACTGCCTCACGCGCAATTGTTGGTGGC
>JAKAXG010000405.1 GCA_021827225.1 Actinomycetes bacterium
CTACGACCGGGGCCCCGCCTGGGGCGCCGGGGGAGGCCCGGCCGGCGGCGGCGGCGAGGAGCGCTTCGTCGAGATCTGGAACCTGGTGTTCATGCAGTTCGACCGCCAGATGGACTCCACGTTGCTGCCTCTTCCCAGGCCGAACATCGACACCGGCGCCGGCTTCGAGCGGATCCTCACCATCCTCCAGGACGTTCCCGCGGTCTGGGACACCGACGTGCTGCGGCCCATCATCGCCACCGCCGAGCGGCTGACCGGCCGCCGGTACGGCGAGGACGAGGAGGTCGACGTCGCCCTGCGCATCCTCGCCGACCACGCCCGGTCCATGACGTTCCTGATCGGCGACGGGGTCTTCCCGAGCAACGAGGACCGCGGCTACGTGCTGCGCCGACTCATCCGCCGGGCCGTCCGCCAGGCCTACACCCTGGGTATGGAGAAGCCGGTCACCCCGGAGCTGATCGCCTCCTGCGTGGCGGTGATGGGGGAGGCCTATCCCGAGCTCGGCAGGTCCTCGGGCTACATCACCGACGTGGCCGGGCGGGAGGAGGCCCGCTTCCGGGCCACCCTGCGATCGGGCCTGTCGATGCTCGAGACCGAGCTGTCGGGCGGCGCCGAGGTGCTGCCCGGCGAGGTGGCGTTCCGCTTGCACGACACCCACGGCTTTCCCTTCGAGCTGACCCGCGAGATCGTCGCCGAGCGCGGCGTCGCCGTGGACGAAGCCGGCTTCGAGGCGGCCATGAAGCGCCAGCGGGAGCAGTCGCGCCAGTCGGGCCGCAAGACGACCGGCCTGGAGGAGCTGGGCGACGCCTACCGCTCCATCCTCGAGGAGTACGGCCCTTCCCGGTTCGTGGGCTACGCGGAGCTGCGTTCCAACGCTTCCGTGACCGCCGTGCTCGAACGGGAGGACGGGCAGCTGGAGGTCTTCCTCGACGCCACCCCCTTCTACGCGGAAGGTGGTGGGCAGGTCGGCGACACCGGGACCATCGAGACCGAGAGCGGCCGGGTCGCCGTGCTCGACACCACCTACGCCCTCCCCGGGCTGGCCCGCCACCTGGCCCGGCTGGAGCACGGCGAGATCCGGGCGGGGCAGGCCGCGGTGGCGGCCGTCGACGCGGAGCGGCGGGCGGCCATCCGCCGCAACCACACCGGCACCCACCTGCTCCACTGGGCGCTACGCCATGTGCTCGGCGACCACGTGAAGCAGCAGGGCTCCCTGGTGGCCCCCGACCGGCTGCGGTTCGACTTCACCCACTACAACCCGGTCAGGCCGGAAGAGATCGCGGCCATCGAGGACCTGGTCAACGCCGCGGTTCTGGCCGACGAGGACGTCAAGGTCGAGGTGATGAGCAAGACCGACGCCGACGCCGCCGGGGCCATCGCCTTCTTCGAGGACAAGTACGGCGACGAGGTGCGGGTGATCAGGGCCGGCCACGAATCGCTGGAGCTCTGCGGCGGCACCCACGTCGACCGCCTCGGCCAGATCGGACCGGTGGAGATCGTCTCGGAGGGTTCGATCGGCTCCAACCTGCGCCGGATCGAGGCCACCACCGGCACGGCCACCCTGGCCCGCCTCCGCCAGGCGGAGAGGCTCATCGACGAGACGGCGTCGCTGCTGCGGGCCCGGCCCGACGAGCTGGCCAGTGCGGTGGAGCGCAAGCTGAACGACTACCGCGATCTGGAGGCCCGGCTGAAGAAGTCCGAGCAGGCGGCCCTGGCCGGCCGGGCCACCTCCCTGGCCGGGCAGGCCCGGGACGGCAGGCTGGTGGCCCGCGTCGACGGGCTGGATCCCAACGCCCTGCGGGAGCTGGCCGCCCAGGTGCGCTCGGCCGGCGGGCTGGACACCGTGGTCCTCGGCGGGAGCCCCGACGGTTCGAAGGCCGCCCTGGTCGCCCTCGTCGGGAAGGGGGTCACCCCCACCGCTCCCGAACTGATCGGGCCGGCCGCCGCCACGGTGGGCGGCGGAGGCGGGGGACGCAACCCGGAGCAGGCCATGGCCGGCGGCCGTGACGCGTCTCGCCTCGACGAGGCGCTCGAGCAGGTACGGCTCCTGCTGGCCGGGTGAGGTTCCCCGGCCGGGTGGTCGGCCTCGACCTGGGCTCGCGCCGGATAGGTGTGGCGGTGAGCGACACCGGCCAGTCGGTGGCCACCGGGGTGAAAGCGCTGCAGCGGGGGAGCGACCGAACCGTCGACCATGGCGCCATCAGGGCCATCGTCGACGAGTACCAGGCGGTGGGGGTCGTGGCCGGACTGCCCCTCTCGCTCTCCGGCGCCACCGGTCCCGCCGCCCGGCTGGTCCTGGAGGAGGTGGCGCAACTGCGGGTGGCCCTGGGGGTCGAGGTGGACACCGTGGACGAGCGGTTGACTACAATTGCCGCTTCCGGGGCGTTGAGGGCCGCCGGTCGGTCTTCCCGCCGCCAGAAGCCGGTGGTGGACCAGACGGCCGCCGCCATCCTGCTCCAGACCTGGATCGACCGCCAGACCAACCTGCGGGGGATGACCGTTGACTGAATACAGGCCCGGCCGTCCGGCGCGATGGGAGGAAGTCGAGGAGGGCTACGCCACCCACGACGAACACGCCCGGGACGGCCACTACGGCGACGGCTGGTACGACAACGGCGGCTACGGCGATGAGGGCGCCTACGCGGACGAGCACGACCTGTTCGACCATCACGGCTTCTACGCCGACGGCCGGCCCGACGACGGGCGCACCGACGACGGGGGCACCGACGACGGTCACGCCGACCCCGGGACCGGGCGGCGCCCCGACCGTGGCGCAAGGAGCAGGGGCGGTGGCGCGCTGCCCCCCGGATACGGCGACGCCGACGGCTGGCCGGCGGTGACCGAGACCGGCGCCCCCTCCTACAGGCGGGCGTCCCGCGACCGGCGGCCGCCCCGGGACCGGCGACCGCCGTCGGGCGGGGGTGGCCGTCGGTTCCGCCACCCGGTACTGGCCGCCTTCGCCGCGTTCGTGGTGCTGATCGTGCTGCTGGTGGGCGGCGGCCTCCTGTGGGCGCAGGGCCAGATCAACCCGGGGGGCAAGCCGGGCCCGGCCGTGTCGGTGGTCATCCCCAAGGGGGCCACGACCTCCCAGATCGGCCACGCCCTGGCGTCGGCGGGGATCATCCACAACGGCACCCTCTTCGCCTACTACGTGCGCCTCCACGGGGACGGCCCCCTGTACCCGGGGACGTACACGCTGGCGAAGAACTCGCCGTACTCCGCGGCCGTGGCCGCCCTGGAAGCCGGGCCGAAGATCCTGACCGAGAACCTGGTGATCCCGGAGGGCTTCACCCTGCGCCAGATCGCCGACGCCGTCGGCGCCCTCCCGCACATGGGCCTGTCCGCCTCCAAGTTCCTCGCCGACGCCACCCAGGGGACGGTGAGGAGCCCGTACGAGCCGGCCGGCGTCAACAGCCTCGAGGGGCTGCTGTTCCCGGCCACCTACCAGGTACGCCAGGGAGAGACCGAGATCGACCTGCTCGAGCAGATGATCGGCGCTTTCAACGAGCGGGCCGCCGCGCTGGGTCTGAACGCGGCCGCCAGCCGGCTCGGCTACACCCCCTACCAGATCGTGACGGTCGCCTCCATCGTCGAGCGGGAGTCGAAGCTGGCCGGCGACCGAGGGCCGGTCGCCAGCACCATCTACAACCGCCTCAGGATCGGCATGAAGCTGGGCGCCGACTCCACCCAGACCTACTACCTGCGCCAGACCGATCCCACCATCCAGCCCACCCCGGCCCAGCTCGACACGCCGTCGCCCTACAACACCCGCACCAACCAGGGGCTGCCGCCCACCCCGATCGCCAATCCGGGTCTCAACTCGCTGCAGGCGGCGATCTCCCCGCCGACGACCACCTACCTTTACTTCGTGGAGGTCAACCAGGACGGCCAGCTCGGCTTCGCGTCCACCGCAAGCGGGTTCGTGAGCCTCCAGAGGCAGTGCCGGGCGGCGAACCTCTGCTGAGCCTGTCGTGAGATTCCCCTCCGGCTCGACCCGGGTGGCGGCGGTCATCGGAGACCCGGTGGAGCACTCGCTGTCCCCGGCGCTGCACAACGCCGCCTTCGCCGCCCTCGGCCTGGACTGGGTGTACGTGGCGTTCCGGGTGCCCCGCGGCCAGGGAGGGGCCGCGGTGGAGGCCATGAGGGCGCTCGACATAGGGGGGCTGTCCGTGACCATGCCCCACAAGGCCGAGGTGGCCGCCGCCGTGGACCGGCTGGGGCCCGTGGCCCGTCAACTCGGTGTCGCCAACACCGTCAGCTGGGCCCGGGACTCGGAGAACGCCGAGCTGGTGGGGGAGTCCACCGACGGAGCGGGGTTCATCGACTCCCTCCTCGACGAGGGCTTCGTCCCCGCCGGGCGGTCCTGCGTGGTGCTGGGCTCGGGAGGAGCGGCCCGGGCCGTCACCCTGGCTCTGGCCGGCGCCGGGGCCCGCTCGGTGACCGTCGTCGGCCGGCGGCCCGAAGCGGCCCGCCCCTGCGCCGAGCTCGCCGGCCCCGCCGGGCGGCCGGTGGCGGGGGAGGACCGCGACGGAGTGCGCGACTCCCTGACCGACGCCGATCTGATCGTCAACGCCACGCCGGCCGGCATGGGCGGGGACGGATCCCTGCCATTCGGGCTGGAACCCCGCTGGCTGGCCCCGGGGCACTTCGTCGCCGACCTGGTCTACGTCCCGGCCGTCACCCCGCTCATAGCGGCGGCCCGGGACAGGGGGGCGCACAGCGCCAACGGGCTCGGCATGCTGATCCACCAGGCGGCCCGCCAGGTGGAGCTGTGGACGGGACGGCCGGCGCCCCTGGAAGCCATGTCGGCGGCCGCGGTGGGCGCCCTGACCCGACCGGCCCCGGACCCGGCCGGCTGAACCGTACGCATCGGCTGCCTGCAGCGCTTTCATAGCTTCGCCAATTGCGTCCGATTAGTCGGTTCCGC
>JAKAXG010000406.1 GCA_021827225.1 Actinomycetes bacterium
GGGCGAAATCTGTACTGATTCATCAAATCTGTACGAAAATTGTCTTCGAGGCATCGAATAGGTCCAGATTTCATAAAAGCGTACAGATTTGGCCGGCGGGAGGCAGGAGGCAAAGCGCCGCCGGCCGCCAAAGCGCCGCCGGCCGCCAAAGCGCCGCCGGCCCCCGCCCGCCCCCTAGCGGTCCAACGCCCGGTTCAGCCTGCGCTCGGCGGTCCGCAGGGTGCGCTCCACCTCGAACAGCTCGGGCCCCAGATCCTGGCGGTCGTCGCCGGCGAGGGCGTCGGCGATCTCGCCCACCCGGCCGACCAGCTCGTGCAGTCGGGTGGCCACGGAACTCAGTTCGGCGCGAGCAGTCATACAACTACCATCATGGTCCCGATGGCTCCCCCCGCCGAATCCACGCCCGCGCCCGCCTCCCCGCTCCTGAAGACCATCGACCTGCGCGGCCGGGCCGGCGAGCGCCACGGCGAGGGCGAGCGCAACGCCCTGCCCGCCCCCGAGATCGTCGACGACCCCGAGGCGGCAGCCGCGGTCCGGACCATCCTGGCCGACGTGCGGGCCCGCGGCGACGCCGCCGTGCGGGAGTTCACCGAGCGCTTCGACCGGGTGCGCATCGACGACATCCGGGTCCCCCCGGACGAGGTGAAGGCGGCGCTGGAGCAGATCCCCGCGGCGCTGAGGGACGCCCTGGAAACGGCCCACGACAACATCTACGACTACCACCGCTCCCAGCTCCACCCCGACTCACGCTACGAGCGGGACGGGGTCGTGATCCGGGAACTGCGCAAGCCGGTCGACCGGGCCGGGCTGTACGTGCCCGGAGGGCGGGCCCCCCTGGCCTCGACCGTGCTCATGACCGCCGCCCCCGCCCGGGTCGCCGGGGTGGCCGAGCTGGCGGTGTGCTCGCCGCCCGGCCCCGACGGCCGGCTGGCCCCGGCCGTGCTGGCCGCCGCCGCCATCGCCGGCGTGGACGAGGTGTACCGGGTCGGCGGGGCCCAGGCGGTGGCCGCCATGGCCTACGGCACCGAGTCGGTGCCGGCGGTCGACGTCATCGTGGGCCCCGGGAACCGCTACGTGGCCATCGCCGAGCGCCTGGTCGCCGGCGAGGGCGCCGTCGGTGTGCCGTCCGCCTTCACCGGGCCCTCCGAGGTGGCCGTCGTCGCCGACGCCACCACCGACGCCACCTACGCGGCGGTGGACCTGGTGGTCCAGGCCGAGCACGGTCCCGACGGCCTGGCCTACCTGATCACCTGGTCCGAGGAGGCGGCGGCGGTCATCGCCGAGGAGGTGGCTCGCATCACCGGCGAGTCCCCGAGACGCAAGGAGATCGAGGCCACCCTGGCCCGGGGCGGCTTCTGCGTGCTGGTGGACGGCCCCGAGCAGGCCATGGCCGTGGCCAACGCGGTGGCCGCCGAGCACCTGGAGCTGATGACGGAGAACCCCGAGGAGCTGGTGCCCATGCTGCGCAGCGCCGGCGCCGTGTTCCTCGGTCCGTGGGCGCCGGCCAGCGTGGGGGACTACGCGGCGGGGCCCAACCACGTGCTGCCCACCGCCCGCTCCGCCCGCTTCGGCAGCGCCCTGCGGGTGGACGACTTCTGCAGGTTCATCCACGTGGTGGACGTGGAGCGGCGGGGCCTGGACCGCCTGGCGGGCGCCGTCGAGGCCATGGCCGAGTCCGAGGGGCTGGCCGCCCACGCCGACTCGGTCCGCTACCGGACCGGCGGCCGGTCCAGGTGACCCTCCCCGACCCCCGCCCCGACCTCGGCCTCCGGGAGGGCTACCACTCCCCGCAGGTGGACGTGCCGGTGCGGCTGAACACCAACGAGTCGCCGCTGCCGCCCCCGCCCGAGTGGAGCGCCCGCCTGGCCGAGGAGGTGGCGGCCATCAACTGGAACCGCTACCCGGACCGCCAGGCGACCGGGCTGCGGGCCGCCCTGGCCCGCCTGCACGGGGTCCGGCCGGACCAGGTGTTCTGCGCCAACGGTTCCAACGAGGTCCTGCAGTCGCTGTGCCTGGCCTACGGCGGGCCGGGCCGCAGCGTGGCCGTGTTCGAGCCGACCTACGCCCTGCACGCCCACATCGCCCACCTGACCGGCACCGCCGTCGCCGAGGGCCGGCGGCGCCCGGACTTCTCGCTGGACCTGGACCAGGTGCGCGACGTGGTGGCGGCCGCCCGGCCGGTGCTGACCTTCCTGTGCTCGCCGAACAACCCGACCGGCCTGGCCGACGATCCCACCGCCGTCCGCACGGTGGTGGAGGAGACCGGCGGGCTGGTGGTGGTGGACGAGGCCTACGGCCAGTTCGGCGACTGGTCGGCGATCGAGATGGTGTCGGACGACCGGCCGCTGGTGGTGACCCGGACCTTCTCCAAGACCTGGTCGATGGCCGCCGCCCGCCTGGGCTACCTGCTCGGCCCGGCCCCGGTGGTGGCGACCCTGGAGCGGGTCACCCTCCCGTACCATCTGGACGCCTTCAAGCAGGCCGCCGGCCGCCTGGCTGTCGAATTCGTGGGAAAAATGGAGGAGCGGGTGGGGCTGATCGTCCGTGAGCGCCAGCGGATCCTGGCGGCGTTCGCCCGCCTGCCGGTGACGGCGTGGCCGTCCCAATCCAACTTCGTGCTGTTCCGCCCGGAGAGCCGCAAGGGCGGGGAGGTCTGGAGCGGCCTGCTCGAGCGGGGGGTGCTGGTGCGCGACACCTCCAGCTGGCCGGGCCTGGCCGGGTGCCTGCGGGTCACCGTCGGCACCCCGGAGGAGAACGACCGGTTCCTCGCCGCCCTGGAGGAGGTGCTGTGAGCCGGAGGGCCACCCGTTCCCGCTCGACGAAGGAGACCACCATCGACATCGCCGTGGACCTGGACGGGCGGGGCGAGGCGCAGGTGGAGACCGGGCTGCCCTTTTTCGACCACATGGTCGCCCAGCTGGGCAAGCACGGGGGCTTCGACCTCACGGTGAAGGCGGAGGGGGACCTGGCCGTCGACGCCCACCACACCGTCGAGGACGTGGGCATCGCCCTCGGCGAGTGCCTGCGGGAGGCGCTCGGCGACAAGGCCGGGGTGCGGCGCTTCGCGTCCATCGATCTGCCCCTCGACGAGGCCCTGCTGTCGGTCGCCCTGGACCTGTCCGGGCGGCCGTTCCTGGTCTACGACGTGGACCCCGGCGCCGGCGGGGAGGCCTTCCCGCTCGGCTCGCCGCCGTTCGATCCGCAGCTGGCCGAGGAGTTCTGGCGGGCGCTGGTCACCTCGGCGGGCATCACCCTGCACCTGCGGATGATCTCGGGCCGCAACACCCACCACATCCTTGAAGCGTCGTTCAAGGGGGTGGCCCGGGCCCTCAGGGACGCGGTGCGGGTCGAGGGGAGCGGCGTGCCGTCCACCAAGGGAACCCTTTGATCGCGGTACTGGACTACGGCATCGGCAACCTGCGCTCCGCGGAGAAGGCCCTCCAGCACGTCGGCGCCGACGCCCTGCTGGTGTCGGACCCGGTGCAGGCGGCCGGCGCCGCCGGGGTGGTGCTGCCCGGGGTGGGCAGCTTCGGGCGGTGCATGGAGGCGCTGCGCGACAGCGGCCTCGACCGGGTGGCGCTCGACGCGGTGGCCGCCGGCAAGCCGTTCCTCGGGATCTGCGTGGGGATGCAGATGCTCTACGAGGGGTCCGACGAGTCGCCCGGCGTGCCCGGCCTCGGGATCGTGGCCGGCACCGTCCGGCGGCTGCCCGAGGGGGTGAAGCGGCCGCAGATGCAGTGGAACCGGCTGGTGGTCCGCCGGCCGGACTGCCCGCTGCTGGCCGGCCTGGGCGCCGACGCCTGGGTGTACTTCGTCCACTCCTACGCCGCCCCCGACGGCGACGACGTGGTGGCGACCTGCGACTACGGCGGCCCGGTGGTGGCGGCCATCGGGCGGGACCGGCTGTGGGCCACCCAGTTCCACCCGGAGAAGTCCGGCACCGCCGGGCTGAAGCTCCTCTCCAACTTCGCGGCCGGGTGCTGATGGACCTCTACCCGGCCATCGACCTGCGCGGCGGCCGCTGCGTCCGCCTGGTGGAGGGGGACTTCGGCCGCGAGACCGTCTACGGCGACGACCCGGTGGCGGTGGCCGAGACGTTCGCGGCGGCCGGCGCCCGCTGGATCCACGTGGTCGACCTCGACGCCGCCCGCACCGGCGAGGGGCTGAACCGGCCGGTGGTCGGCCGTATCGCGGCGGCGGTGGCGGCGGCCGGGGTGCGGGTCCAGAGCGGGGGAGGGGTGCGCAGCCTGCAGGACGCGGAGGAGTTGATCGGCGCCGGGGTGGCCCGGGTGGTGATCGGCACGGCGGCGGTGGAGAACCCGGCCCTGGTGGCCGAGGCGGCCCGCCGCTGGCCCGGCCGGGTGGCCGTCGGCCTCGACCACCGGGGCGGCGAGGTGCGGCTGCGGGGCTGGACCGAGGGCGCCGGCCGGCGGGTCGGGGACCTGGTGCCCGCCGCCGTGGCCGCCGGCGCCTCGGCTGTCATCGTCACTGACATATCCCGGGACGGGCGCCTGGTCGGGCCGGACGTGGAGGGGCTGGCCGCCCTGGTGGAGCAGACCGGCGCCCCGGTCATCGCCTCCGGGGGGGTGGGGTCGCTGCACGACGTGGAGGCCCTGGCCGCGGTGACCGGCCTGGCCGGGGTCATCGCCGGGAAGGCCATCTACGAGGGGCGCCTCGACGTGGCCGAGGCGCTGGCCGCCCTGGAGGCGGCGTGAGAGCCGTCCGGGTGGTGCCCTGCCTGGATGTCGACGCCGGCCGGGTGGTGAAGGGCGTCAACTTCCAGAACCTCCGCGACGCCGGCGACCCGGTGGAGCTGGCCGCCCGCTACGACCGGGAGGGCGCCGACGAGCTGGTCTTCTACGACATCACCGCGTCGTCGGACGAGCGGCGGATCATGCTCGACGTGGTGGCCCGCA
>JAKAXG010000407.1 GCA_021827225.1 Actinomycetes bacterium
ACGGCCAGCAGATCGAGCGGTTCCGCCTCCGCCGACTCGATCCTGCGGGGGCCGCTGGCGGGGCCAGCGGCCGGCGCCGAGCCGTTGGTCACGCCGGCCGCCGTCTCCCCGGATGCGGCCGGGGCCGACTCCTCCGCCGGCCCGGCGGGAGCCTGCTCCTTCGCTCCGGCACCTCCGGAGGAGGCCAGGTCCGCCTCGAGGGTGTCCACGAACTGGCCGATCAGCTTCGAGCTGACCTCGGCCAGGACCCCCCGGCCGAACTGGGCCACCTTGCCGGTGACGGTGAGGTCGGTCACGACCGTGACCCTGGTCCCGTCACCGTCGGCGGTCATGGTGGCGGTGATGAGGGCGCTGGCGTTGCCCTGTCCCCGGGTGTCACGGCCGCTGGCCTTGAGCACCACCTTCCCGGCGTTCTCGTCCTGTTCCACGAAGGTCGCCGCCCCCTTGTACTGGGCGGTTATCGGGCCGACCTTGACCTTGACCACCCCGCGGTACTCGTCGCCCTCCACTTCCTGCAGCTGGGCTCCGGGCAGCATGGGGGCGATGCGCTCCACGTCGGTGAGGACCTTCCAGGCCTCGGGAACCGTGACCCCGACCCGGAACTCGTTGTTCAGTTCCATCTGTGCAAGTCCTCTCTCGTATCGATGTCTACCGGCTCACCCCGGCAAGGTACTTCCTCGACCAGATCCGGCCGCTGCCTCATCAGGCTACGGGCACCCTCGTCACCGGCGGGAGCCAGCAGTTCCCAGACCCGCGCCGCCAGCCTGACCGGATTGCGGCGCCGGCCATCGTAGGTCGCCACCGCGATGTCGGCGGCACTGGCGGCCACCGCCCGCCACGCTTCCGCCGGGATGAGAGGCTGGTCCCCGAGACCTACGACGAGCGCCTCCAGCCCGGTCGCCCGGGCCTCGGCCACCGCCCGCTGCAGGGAGGTCGCCTGCCCCCCGGCCCACCCCTCGTTGCGGATCTCCAGCACCCCGGCCGGAAGGGCGCCGGAGAGGTCCACGGACCCCGTTACCACCCAGGTGGCGTCGAGGCCGGCGGCCGCCGCGTTGGTGACCGCCCACCACACCACCGGGTGTCCTCGGAACGGGGCGAGAAGCTTGTGCGTGCCGTCCGGGCCGGGCCGGAACCGGGACCCGGCCCCCGCCGCCAGGATCACCGCGGCGGTGCCGCTCAGCTCCCGGCCCCGTCGCCCTCGGGGGCGGCGGCCCAGGCCATGTCGCGGTGGATGGGACCCGGCTGGTCCCTCAGGGACGGGGCCTGGCGGCCGGTGCGCCGGGCGATGATCTCGGCGCATATGGCCACGGCCGTCTCCTCTGGCGTGCGGGCCCCGATGTCCAGGCCGATCGGGCCCATCACCCGGGCCAGGCCCTCCTCGTCCACCCCTGCATCGCGGAGCCGGCCGTTGCGCTCCTCGGTGGTCCGGCGAGACCCCATCGCCCCCAGGTAGCCGACGCCGGTGGCCAGGGCGGAGACGATGGCCGGGACGTCGAACTTGGGATCGTGGGTGAGGACGCACACGGCGTCGCGCTGGCCGAGGGTCGGGCCGACCTCCGCCAGGTGCTTGTCCGGCCACGCCACCACCACCTCGTCGGCCATGGGGAACCGGGCCCGGGTGGCGAAGACCGGCCTGGCGTCGCAGACCGTCACCCGGTACCCGAGGATCTTGGCCACCTTGGCCAGGGCGGCCGTGAAGTCCACCGCCCCGAAGATGATCATGCGCGGCGGAGGGGCGAAGGACTCTATGAACACCGACAGGTCCCGGGCCCGGGCCTCTCCGTGCAGGCCGTAGTGCCGGGTGGCGGTCAGCCCGGCCGACAGCTCCCCCAGTGCGTCGCGGGTCACCACCCTGTCCAGGTCGGCGTCGCCGAGGGAGCCGTCGACCTGCACCGGCGGGCCGGGCCGGATCAGGATCTTGGCCCCCAGCAACCCGTCCGGGCCCTCCACCACCTCAGCCAGCGCCGCCGGCTGCTCCGCCCGGATGGCGCCGGCCAGCGACTCGAACAATCCGCTCACCAGTCGAGGGGTTCGACGAAGACCCGGATGGTCCCGCCGCAGGTCAGCCCGACAGCGAAAGCCTCGTCGTCGGAGTAGCCGAAGGTGCACAGCTTGGGCCGCCCGGAGCCGGAGAGCACCTCGAGGGCCTCGCTCACGACCGCTCCCTCCACGCAGCCGCCCGATACCGAGCCGGCTACCTCCCCGGCCTCGGAGACGACCATGGTGGCGCCCGGCAACCGGGGACCAGAGCCTTCGAGGGCGACGACCCGGGCCACCGCGACCCGCTTGCCCTCGGAGCGCCAGCGCTCGACGTCGGCCAGTACCTCTTTCAACTTCCCACCTCCACGGGTTGCCGGCCGGAGCGGGCCCGGCCGGGAGCCGGCCGGCCGCCGGCGACCATCTGCGCCAGCTGCTCCAGCGAGGACACGGAATGACCCTCCACGAAAAGGTCAACATAGGGCAGGGCGGCGGCCATTCCGCGGGCCAGCGGGGCGTAGCCCGGGGACGCCTTCAGGGGGTTGACCCAGATGACCCGCCGGGCCACCCGGGACAGGCGGGCCATCTCGGCGGACATCAGGTCCGGGTCGCCCCGGTCCCACCCGTCGGAGCAGATCACCACGATCGCCCCGCGGGCCATGCCCCGCACACCCCAGACGTCGTTGAACTGCTGGATGCTCTCCCCCAGGCGGGTCCCACCGGACCAGTCGTTGACCGCCCCGGCCACGGCCCGCAGGGCCGCCTCGGGGTCCCGGCGCCCCATCTCGCGGGTGATGCGGGTGAGCCGGGTGCCGATGGTGAACACCTCCACCCGCCCGGCCCGCCGGGACGCCACCGCGGCGTGGGCGAAGCGGGCCAGGCCCCTGGAGTACGGTTCCATGCTTCCCGACACGTCCAGCAGGAACACCATGCGCCGGGGCCGTTCGACGGCCACCCGCCATGCCCGGTGCACCGGCAGCCCACCGTGGCGGACGTTGCGGCGGAAGGTCTTGCGCAGGTCCGGGTGGTCGCCGGAGCGGCGCCGGCTGGGCCGGGTCCGTCGCGAGGGCCGCAGCTCCGTGGTGATGCGCAGCGCCGATATCAGCCTGGCCGCCTCGGCCCACTCCTCGGCGCTCAGCGCGCCCATGTCCCGGGCTCCCAGGACCTCCACGGCGGACCAGCGCAGGGCCTGCACGTCGTCACCATCGGGGCCCTCGCCGCCGGCGCCCTCCTCGCCCTCCTCGGAGTCGTCGTCGACGGCCAGTGTCACCGGCTGTGACCACGACGGGGAGAGGGACATCGAGGTGATGTCGGCCCAGTAGGAGGTGAAGACCCGGTCGTATACGGCTGTGTCCTCCGGCCGGCGCACCAGGGTGGAGCGCCCGGCCCAGTACACCTGCTCCGGGTCCTCCAGGCCTACCAGGGCCAGCGCCGAGGAGTACAGGATGGCCGAGCCGGTCGGCACCGCCATCCCGGCCGCCCGCAGGGCCCGGGCGAAACCGGCGACGATCCTGTCGGGGCCGTTCAGCGCCGCCGGCGGCGGGGTGTCGCCGGTCATGCCCCCCGCAGGAGGGCGGCCCGCACCATCTCCCCGATGCCCCCCGCCCGGACCCGGTTCTGGTCCTCCTGGTACTTGAGGACCGTCCCGAGGGTCAGGTCCACCGTCCGCTCGTCGATCTCCCGCCGGCCGAGAGCGGCCAGCGCCGCCGTCCAGTCGATCGACTCGGCCACGCCGGGTGGTTTGTACAGGTGCATGCCCCGCAGCTGCTCGACCGCGGCCGCGACCTGGCGGGCCAGCTGGGGCGAGGCCTGGGGGGCGCGGAGGGCGATGATGGCCACTTCCCGCTCGAAGTCCGGGTGCTCCACCCAGTGGTAGAGGCACCTCCGCTTGAGGGCGTCGTGCACGTCCCGGGTCCGGTTGGAGGTGATGATCACCAGCGGTGGCTGCAACGCCCGGAAGGTGCGCAGCTCCGGGATGGTCACGGCGTACTCGGAGAGGAACTCGAGGAGGAAGGCCTCGAACTCGTCGTCGGCCCGGTCGACCTCGTCGATCAGCAGCACCGGCGGAGGTCCCTCACCGTGGTCGATGGCGGTCAGGAGCGGCCGGCGCACCAGGAAGCGCTCGCTGTAGACCTCGTCCTCGGAGGCCGCCTCCCCGGATCCCTCGGCGGCCCGCAGGTGCAGCAGCTGGCGGGCGTAGTCCCACTCGTAGACAGCCTGGGAGACGTCGATACCTTCGTAGCACTGGAGGCGCAGCAGGTCGCCCCCGGTCCACGAGGCGAGCACCTTGGCCACCTCGGTCTTGCCCACCCCGGCCTCCCCTTCGAGAAGGAGTGGCCGGTGCAGCGCGATCGACAGGAAGATGGATGTGGCCAGACCCTCGTCGGCCAGGTAACCCTGGCCGGCGAGAGCGTCGGCTACGGACTGGACCGTGAGGTCCGCCCTGGAGGTGGCGGTCACCCTTTCAGGGTACGGATAAACCGGGGCCCTTACGGGCCGCCGCCTCGCTAGGCAGCCCGGGCCTCCTCGAGCGCCCGGCGCACCAGCACCTGGGCCAGGTGGCGGCGGTACTCGGCGGAGGCGTTGAGGTCCTCCGGCGGCTCCAGGCCGTCGGCGGCGTGCGCCGCCGCTTCGGACTCGCTGGCCCCGCCGGCCAGGGCCTGCTCGGCCCCTGTGGCGCGCAGCGGCACCGGGCCCATGTTGACCAGGCCGATGCCGGTCCGCTCGCCGCGCACGGCGGCCACGCCGACGATGGCCCAGTCCTGGGCCCTCCGGTTGAACTTCTGGAACGACCACCCGGCGCCGGTCGCTTTCGGGACGCTGATCTCGGTGAGGACCTCGTCGGGGCGCAGCGCCGTCTCCAGGAACCCCTGGAAGAAGTCGGAGGCGTCGATGGTGCGCTCCCCGGACGGGCCGACCGCCTTGAAGCTGGCCCCG
>JAKAXG010000408.1 GCA_021827225.1 Actinomycetes bacterium
AGCTCAAGAGCCGGGCCGCCATCACCAACACCTTGCGGCTGTTCCAGCTGCCTCCCGCCGTGCAGAAGCTGATCACCGACGGCCAGCTCAGCGCCGGCCACGCCCGAGCCCTCCTGGGAACACCCGACCGCGCCTTCCAGGAGGCCCTCGCCCGCCGGGCGGTCAGCGAGCAGCTGTCGGTCCGGGCGGTGGAGGACGCCGTCAAGGAGCGCAACGAGCTGGGAGGGGCCGACCCGCAGAAGGTCGCCCGTCAGACCAAGCTGCGGCCCCCGGGGATTCTCGAGCTCGAGGAGCTCCTGTCCTCCCACCTCGACACCAGGGTAAAGGTGCAACTCGGTACCAAGCGGGGCAAGGTGACCATCGACTTCGGGTCGCTGGAGGACCTGGAGCGGATCTACCGGGCCATGACCGAGCCCCCAGGTCAGTAGCACCCTCGGCAGAAGTTAAAAGACCCTTAAGCGCGACCTTAGGGTCCCTGGGGTTTATCTCTTCCACAGACTGTGGTTAAAGCTGTGGAAATCTGCGGTGCTACCGACAAAAGGCGCGTTTATGAGAAGACAGCCACCTGTCGTTCATGTACCCGGCCACCCCCGCCGGCAACCATCAAATGCACCGTGGGATCTGGGTCGGCACAAGTCGTGACCTGAGCGGTCACGGTCCGATGACCGCCGAGGGGTACATCCTCTACACAGGCCCCGCAGCGGATCGTCGAGACTCAGCTAGGAGGCAACCGGCATGGATCGGCCCGACACCACAGACTTTCCCGAGCGCCACCCCGGGCGGAAGTCAGGACGGCGCCACCTGCGCCTGGCCGCCACCGGCCTGTGCGCGGGCGCCGCCGGACTGCTGGGGGTCACCGGACTGGCCCCGGCCGCCGGCGCCTCCCCCGCCCGGGCCGGACAAACCTCGGCGCTGCCCACTACGGCGGCCGCCCGGCGGCCCCAGCCCACCGAGGCGGCGGCTTGCGGCACCCGGACCGCCAGCGCCGGACCGACCAGCGGGTCGGTCAGCCCTCGGGTCCCGCCCGCCACGTCCGGCGGGTCGGCCCCGACCGCCAGCGCCGGTAGCCACGGCGCGGTCAGGAGGGGCAACATCGAGGGCTCCGGCGCCTCCCCGGTGCTGCCGGCCGGCAACGGCCCGCTCTCGGATCAGCTGTTCGTCACCGCCGGCAGCACCGACGCCACCTTGATGGGCAACCTCGGCCACAGCGGCCCGGCAGCCGGCGGCCTGCGCAGGGTGCCCACCATCCACGGTCTGAGCAGTATGGCCACCGGCACCGGCGCCTCCTCCACCCACGGCCCGAGGGGCCGCGTCATGAAAGGCAACATCGAGGGTTCCGGCGCCTCCCCCGTGGTGCCGGCCGGCAACGGCCCTCTTTCTGACCAGCTGTGGGTGACCGCCGGGGCCACCGACGCCACCCTCATGGGCAACTGCGGGACCAGCGGCCCGGCAGCCGGCGGCCTCCGCAAAACCGGGGCCGGCCCCTGGGGGGCGGCCACCCGGGCCGCCGCTATCGGCCCCGGCGTCCCGACAGCGAGCCCGGCCGGGAAGAACGGCGGCTAGAGCGGGAACCGGACGGAACAAACAAGTGATGCCGGGGCCCAGGGCCCCGGCATCGCTAGCGAAGCGGTGCTACCGCCTGGCCGGCGGGATCACAGGTAGGGGTTCAGCTCCTGGAGGAGCTGGCCCTTGCCCTTGGCCCCGACGATGCGCATCTGCGGCTGGCCATCTTTGAACAGGATCATGGTCGGGATGCTCATGACCTCGAAGCGGCGGGCCAGCTCGAGGTTCTCGTCGATGTTGATCTTGCCGATCTTCAGCTTCCCGGCCTGCTCGGTGGCGATCTCCTCGAGGATGGGGGCCACCATCTTGCAGGGGCCGCACCACTCCGCCCAGAAGTCGACCAGGACCGGCTCCGAAGCCGCCTGGATCTCCTCGTCGAACGTCTGGTCCGTGAGTGTCAACTCGGGTTGGGCCACTTTTCTATCGCCTTCCTTCGTGCCTGCCGGTTAGCCCGGACTTTCCGTTTACAACCCCGCTGTCGGGGCACCCATTCCGCGCCGGCTCAGCTGGCCGACGCCTCCAGCCACCTCTCGGCGTCGATGGCTGCCATGCACCCGCTGCCAGCGGCCGTGATGGCCTGACGGTAGGTGTGGTCCTGGACGTCGCCGGCGGCGAACACCCCCGGGATGTTGGTGGCGGTGGACCCGGCGGCGGTCTGCAGGTAGCCGCTGTCGTCCATGTCGAGCTGGCCCCGGAAGACGTCGGTGTTGGGGGCGTGGCCGATGGCCACGAACACGCCGCCCACCGGCAGCAGCGACTCCTCCCCGGTCACGGTGTTGCGCAGCTGCACGCCCTCGACCTTGTTCTCGCCCACGATGTCGGTGACCACCGAGTCCCAGGCGAAGCGGATCTTGGGGTTCTTGAACGCCCGGTCCTGCATGATCTTGCTGGCCCGCAGCTCCTTGCGTCGGTGGACCACGGTCACCGTCTCGGCGAACTTGGTCAAGAAGGTGGCCTCCTCGAGAGCCGAGTCCCCGCCGCCGATGACGGCCAGGTGCTGACCCCGGAAGAAGAAGCCGTCGCAGGTCGCGCAGGTCGACACACCCCGGCTGAGCAGCCGCTCCTCGGCCGGCAGGCCCAGCATGAGGCTGCGGGCGCCGGTGGCCACGATGATGGACCGGGCCTGGTGCTCGACCGGCTCGCCGGTGGAGGGATCCGAAGCCCACACCCGGAACGGGGTGGAGGAGAAGTCGACCCGCTCGACCTTCGTGGTCAGGAACTCGGCTCCGAACCGGGAGGCCTGGGCCCTCATGTTGCTCATGAGCTCCGGCCCGGCCAGACCCTCGATGAAGCCCGGGAAGTTCTCGATGTCGGTGGTCAGCATCAGCTGTCCGCCGGGCTGGTCGCTGGTGGAGGAAGGCTGGCCCTCGATGACGAGAGGGGCCAGGTTGGCTCTAGCGGTGTAGATGGCGGCCGTGAGACCGGCCGGTCCGGAGCCGATGACGATTACCTCTCGGATGGTGGTGCCGCCGTTGTCAGTCATGGTTGCCCTGCTCCTCGATAGCTTCAGGCGCCCTTGGGACGCCTCTTCCGCCACAAGAACGTCCCGGCCAGCAGAAATATTGCCGAGGCCCCGGCGTCGACCACCCACACCCGCCGCCCGATGGGATGGAACGGCAGGTACACGTCGCACAGCCGGACCAGGGCGATCACCAACAGGATGAACATGGCGGTGCCCAGCACCCCGGCCACCACGCCGTAGACCAGGCCTCGGGCCGCCAGGGTGGCCGGCACCGTGGTCCTGTCCCGGACGGTGACGACCGCCGACTCGATCCGGGCCGCGACCTCGGCGGGCCAGTCATGCTCGGGGGTCGCCGGGCCGGGCGGCGGGGGGGTGCTGGTCATGGGCAGAGCCTACCCAGGCCGGGACCGCCGCCTCGCCCTCGGGCGTTCCGACCGGCTTGACCGGATCCAATAGCAATATGGCCCTTTCAGGGGCCAGGACCGGCGGAGCGTCCGGTCGGGGCCAGCGGCGGGTGGGGTCACCCGCCACCCCTGGCCGGTTGGCCGCTGGCGTGCTGCTGGGTGCGGCCGGGGGACCACCCGCGACCGGGGCGGCGCCGGCGGACACCGACGGTGGCTAGCTGACGCCGAGCTCGGCGATCTTGATGGTGTCGGCCGGCCCCAGATAGGTGATCCACAGCAGCACGTAGCGGCCGTGGCGGCCGTTGAGGCTGAACGTGGTGCTGCCCCCGATCCCCGACCTGGTGGCGGTGGGCGACCCCCAGGCGCTTACCGGCTGGCCGCTCGCCACGTTGTTGGACGACACGTAGGCCGACCCGGCCCAGCCGGTCGTCGGCGAGGTCACCGTCAGGGTGTGCAGGGTGGCCGCCGACCCCAGGTCGATGGCCAGGCCGATGCCGGGGTAGAGGTTGCCGAACCGGGGACTGGCGTAGACCGCGCTCTGCCAGTAGGTGCTGGGGTTCCCGTCGAAGGTGCGCGGCGTGAGGTTGGGGTTGTCGGGCGGGCGGGCGTTGACCATGAACACGCTCACCCCGGAGATGTGCAGCGCCGACCCGCCGCCGGTCGACCCGGTGGGGGTCCCGGAACCGCTGTGGGTGGAGCCGTGCCGGCTGCTGACCAGCAGCCCCGCCGCCACCAGGGCGCCGATGATGACCAGGCCGAGCACGACGAAGCCGACCCGCCGCTCGCTGCGGTGGTTGCGCCGGACCGGCGGGTAGGCGCCGAACTCGTCGGTGGGCGGGTCGGAGCGGGGACCGTACCCGCCCGGCGGGTACGGCGGGCGGGCGGGCGGGGGGGTGTGCGTCCCGCCGGCAGGGGCGAACGCGGTGGTCTGCTCGCCGGCGGGGATGTGCGTCCCGGCGGGGGGGATGAACGCGGTGGTCTGGTCGGCCGGCCGGGCCGGTGGAGGAGGTGGCGGAGGGGGAGGGGGGCCGGGAGAGAATCCCCCCGACCAGCCGGTCGCCCCGGCGACGGTGGGATCGGCGCCACCCGGAGAAGCGCCGCCCGGCGAAGCCCCAGCGGGCGAAGGGCCACCCGGCGACGTCCCACCCGGGGTGCCCCCCGGGGGAGCGCTGAGCGGCGGCACGCCACCCGGTGAGGCAGCGGGACCGGCCGGGGCCGGAAAGAACGAGGTGGGCGCCACGGCCGGGGCGCTCCCGGTGTCGTCGCCCTCGGGCCCGGCCAGGGCGTCGAGCATGGGATGGGCCACGGTCGGCGGGCCGGGGTCCACCGGGTCCGGGGCCGGAGGGGTGTAGGGGCCGGCGGCCGGGACCTGGTTGAGCACCGGGTAGGCGATGGCCGGGGCTTCCGGCAAACCCCGCCCGTCGAAGCCGCCGACCGGCGTGCCCTCCGGGAGGGACCGGCGACGGCCCCGTCTACGTCCC
>JAKAXG010000409.1 GCA_021827225.1 Actinomycetes bacterium
CGTTGCCGACGGGGAGCTGATGGAATCGGCCCTTGACTTGGCCGGGCGCATCGCTGACAACGCCCCGCTGGCGGTGAGGGCCGCCAAGCGGATGTTGCGCTACGGAACCGAGGAGCCCTTCGCCGCCCATGTGCAGCGCGTCTTCCAGCAGCTGCTACCGCTGTTCGGTACGGAGGACTTCAGGGAGGGCATGATGTCGTTCCTCGAGAAGCGACCGGCGAAGTTCCGGGGGCGCTGAGCGGCTGGGTCGGGACCGTTAGGGTCGGTGGGTGGCCGTTCTCCAGTCGCTGAGGGTGTCGGACCCCCCGGACCTGTGGCGGGATCTCGGGTTCGTTGTCGATGAGGGGGCCTGCAGCATCGGGGGGGTGGTGATCGAGCTGGGTTCCCCCGGTGAGGGCGTCATCGCATGGAGCGTGGACGGCGCTGGCCCGCTCGACGGTCTGCCCGCCGCCGGGCCCCCCTCCCGCCCGGGCACTTCACCGGCTGCCCACCCGAACGGGGTGGAGGCCATCGATCACGTCGTCGTCACCACACCCGACCTGGACCGGACCGTAGGTGCGTTCGAAGTCGCCGGAATAGGCCTGCGGAGGGTGCGCCGGATCGGAACCGAAGAGGAGCCCGTCGCCCAGGCGTTCTTCAGGTTGGGCCCGGTCATCGTCGAGGTCGTCGGTCCGCCGGGCCGACCTGCGTCAGGTCCCGCCCGGTTCTACGGCCTGGCCTTCACCGTCGCCGATCTGGAGGCCACCGGTGCATCCCTGGGCGCCCGGCTGCGGCCGGCGAGGGACGCCGTCCAGCCCGGGCGTCGCATCGCCACTCTCGACCGTGCGGCCGGATCCACGGTAGCGATGGCTTTCATGTCGCGCCGGGCCTGAGGCGGCCTGCAACAGACCAACCGCCTTGTTGCACGATGGCATACTTGGCGGATGGCCGACACGGGCACCGGCACCGTCGCCGCCGCCGGGTTCCGGGTCACCGTCGGTGGCCTACCAGAGCCGCCGCCGCCGTCGCTGGACCCGTACCTGGACGCCGCCGTGAGGTGCTTCGTGCGCCACGGGGTGAGCCGGACCTCCGTGCAGGACGTTGCCGCCGAGATGAAGGTCAACCGCACGACTGTGTACCGCCAGGTCGGCAACGTTGGCTCCATGCTCCGCCTGGTCAAGGCCCGGGCCCTCAACCGGATCGTCGTGAGGGCGCTGACCAGGGCTCAGGCGTCCGAGATCTCCGCCCGGTCGGTGGCAGATCTCATGACCGAGCTGATCGAGATGGTCCGCGCCGATCCGGTGGTCCGTAAGGTCCTGGCCGATGAGATGCATCTAGTAGGTACCCTTCTCGAGGACCTCCCGGAGATGATCGATCGGGTGGTCGCCTCAGTGACCGCCCCGATGGAAGCGGCCATGGAGGCCGGGATACTGGCCCGGCGGGATGCCCGGGTGGTGGCCGAATGGATGATCAGGATCGCCGCCACCTGCATCGTGGCCCCCCCGCCGGGCGATCTCGGGACTTTCCTCGCCGAGGTGGTGGTGCCTGTCCTGACGCCCCCGATTGCCGGCGGGGGCCACCGTTCACGATGATCTCGAGGAAGAAAAATTGCCCCCCCGTGTAACACCGGCGGGTGGCGGGGCTATATCTTTGGAACAGAAGCGGTTCCTGGCTACTGCCCCTGGCCGGCGGACTACATGAGCCCGGTTTCCCACCGCCCCTTCGGGAAACCGGGCTCGCTTCTTTCCGTGCTATCTCGGCGTCTTTCGGGGTCTGCGGCCGGCAACCCCCGCCGGTGCCCGTCTCGACGAACGCCGAGACGTCTGCCCCTAGCACCGGCAGGGACTGCGGGCCTTACGCCCGGACCACCGGGGCGGGGACCTTTCGGTGTACTCGCCTCCGGGAGTGGACTCGTCCATTGTGGCGGTTGAATAACACAACTAACCCAACAGAAACCCAACTCTCGATCGCTTGAGCGGTGTAGCCGGTCCTCTCAGGGCGGGCATTGTCAGAGGGCGGGCTGCAGGCCGGTCCGGTCCGAGAAGGCGCAGCGACTCCCGCCGGATTTCTTGGCCCCGTACATGGCGGCGTCGGCGGCGGAGAGGACATCGCTGGCGGTGCGGTCGCCCGGCCCGATCATCACCACCCCGATGCTGCAGCGGATGTCGACATCCTCGTTGCCGATCACGATGGGCTCGGACAGGACCTTCAACAGCTGGTTGCCGATCTCCATGGCCGCCTCCGGTCCCGGCACCGATGACAGCAGCACGGTGAACTCGTCCCCGCCCAGGCGGGCCACCAGGTCGTCGGCCCGGATGCTGTGGCGCAGCCGGCTGGCCACGGTCAGGAGCAACTGGTCCCCGGCGGCATGGCCGAGGCTGTCGTTGATCTGTTTGAAGCCGTCCAGGTCGATGAACAGCAGCGCCGGCTGGCGATCCCCGGAGCGGCTGTGCATCTCGAGTTCCAGCCTCTCGCTCAGCACGCGCCGGTTGGCGATGCCGGTCAGAGGGTCGCTGGTCGCCTGACGGCGCACGTGGTCGAGCAGGTCGGACTTGTCCAGGGCGTTGGTGGCCTGGTCTGCGAGCGCCCGCAGCTTCTCGAACAGCGCCGCGTCGAGTGTCGGCACCGGCGAACCCTTGGTCCACCCGGCCAGGAGGACACCGTGGACCCCGTCCGTGCCCCGCACGGATACGACACCGATCTGCCTGGTGCGGAACCTCTCCAGCATGTCCCGGAGGAAAGGGTCCTCGCAGCCCTCCCTGTATACGAGCGGGGTATCGGGATCGGCCAGCATGCGGGACAGTTCGTCGGTATCGCCGAAGCCGATGGCCACGTCCGGCAGGAGGGGGACCAGGTCCTCGGGGAAGCCGGCGTGGCCGAGGACCCGGAGGGCCCGCCGGTCCTCGTCGAAGAGGAGCGCCGCCGCCTTGTCGGATGACACCACGGCGCGGGCGGCCGTGGCCACCGCGGCAGAGATCTCTTCCCGGGTCCGGGCCCGGTGCAGCTGGCTGGCCAGCTCCAGCAGGGCCTCGGCGCTGCGTCGCCGGTCCTCGGCGTCGGCCAGGGCGGTGACGGCCTCCAGGGCGGTGGCGGCCAGCCCGGCGTAGGATTCGAGCAGGGCCGCTTCGTGGTCCAGGAACTGGTAACGGGCGAAGACGGCCAGGGTTCCGTAGGTGCGGTTGGACGTCTGGACGTCGGCGGTGAGCAGATAGTGCCCGGGCAACTCCACCGCCTGGCGGGCGAGAAGCTCTGCGGCCAGCGTTTCGGCCTGGGCCGGGGTGAAGCCGTCGGAGCGGACCCGGGGGGCCTCTCCTTCGTGGATGCGGGCGGCCAGCACGAACCGCTCCGCGTTGACGGCCGAACCGGCGCGGGATGCGATGGTGTCGAGGACCTCATCGACGTCGGTCGTCGCCACCAGTTCGCTCAGCGTGGCCTGGAGTTGGCGCAGGCGTTCGAGCAGGGCGTCCGCCGCGACCGAACGGTCCCGCCGCCGGCGGGGCCGGCGCACCCGCCGTCGCCACTTCAGCAGGTACACGCACTCCGCCTCGCCCCGCACCTGGCACTGATGGTGCTCCACGGTGGCCGGGGGCAGCCCGAACAGCACGGGGACCTGGCTGAGCAGGCCGATTGTGTAGTCACAGTCGAACCGGCTCAGGCGGAACTCGTCGCGCAGCCGGTACACAACCGTGCCGCCGGTCGAGGTGACCTCCTCGGCGCGCATGGTTCCGGCGGTGGAGAACTTGCCGTTGGCCCGGGCGATCATCCTCAGTACGGTGGACGGCGAGCCGAGCAGGCCCAGCGCTATCTGGAGGGAACCGCCAACCGAGGATTCGAGGACGGTCTCGCCGATGGAGCGGGCCACATCCGGGAGGCCGGTGACCTCGGCGGCGGCCTCGAAGAGACGGATCTTCTGCTCGTAGGAGGACCACACCCGCTCGTCTTCGAGCACGCTCGGGGGCCGCGTCTCACCTGCCCGGAGGAGCATCTGCTCCACCGCCCCCTCCCCGAAGCGCCGGCGGACGAACTCGACTATAAGTCGCATCGTCAGGCCGGCCGTTTCGCGCTGTTCGCCGGAGACCGGTTGCCCGTTGGGATCCTGTGCCGCCTGCGCCCCACCTCCCGCCATCGGGATCATGCCTTGCTATCGGCTCGGGAAGGGCAGAGGGACAGCATCCTTTCCGCGGTTGCCCGTTGCGTGGTCAACCGGGCGGGTCTGAATGCGACGAATTCGGTGTTACCGGAAGGGGCCAGCCTGGATCAGTCCAGGCGGCGAAGCCCCGAGCGGTAGCGCGCGGTGTTCCGGACGTACACCTCGGCCATGGCCCTGATCAGATCCGGGTCCGAGCGCCCCTCCTTGATCACGGCCGGCACGCCGACAGCCAGGGCCCGGGCGGGGACCTCCATCTTGTTGGTGACCACCGCACCACCACCCACGGTTGCACCGATCCCGACCCGGGCCCTGTGCAGCACCGCCGACCCCACGCCGATGAGAGCCTGATCCTCCACCGTGCATCCCTCCAGGTGGGCCAGGTGGCCGATCACCACCCAGTCGCCGACGACGGTGTCCAGCTCGTCGGTCGCGTGCAGCACCGCCCCGTCCTGGACGTTGCTGGCCTCGCCGATGGTGATCCTCCCGTAGTCCCCCCTGATCACCGCCTGGGGCCAGACACTGGCACGCGGCCCCAGGCGCACGGCACCGATGACCGTGGCGTCGGGGTGCACGAAGGCGGTTTCGTGGATCTCGGGCAGGCGGTCGCCGATGGCGTAGATGGTCACGGGCTCACGCTACCGGTTGGCCCCGGCCGGTCCCATGCCGGGGCGGCGGCCTCAGGGCCGGGGCCGGCGGCCCATGAAGGGCGGACAGATGCCGACCTGGTTGGGATAATCGCCGCGCCACCGGCAGGGGTCCGGCCGGCGGCGGCGAAGGTA
>JAKAXG010000410.1 GCA_021827225.1 Actinomycetes bacterium
CGGTGCCCGGGGGTGGCGGCGGGCGGCGGGGGGCCGCCGGCGCCGGCCCGGGGGCTCCCGAGGGCCACGGCCGCCTCGGCCAGGGCGTCCCCCAGCTGGCGGGCGGCGCCGGCCGCCCGGCTGACCGCTTCCCCGACGGAGAGCCGGGTCCGGGCGGCGTCGTCCTCGAGCTGGCGGTAGCGGCCGGCCATCTCGGCGCGCTCGGACTCGGCGCGGGCGGCCGCCGCTTCGGCACCGGCGCGCGCCTGTGCCGTCTCCGACAGGAGCGAGCGGAGGTGTTCGAGGTCGCGGCGCAGCTGTTCGTTGTCGGAGCGGAGGGCGTCGGCGCGTTCGCGGGCGGTGGTCACCTCGGCGGCGGACTCCCGCAGTTCGGCGCGGGCCTGGTCCAGCCGGCGTTGCAGGGAGGCGATCGCCCTGCGCCGGTCCTCCGCCTCGGCGATCAGGTCGGCCTGCGCGGCCGACGCCGCCAGCGTCTCGGCCCGGCTCCGGGCCAGCTCGCCTTCCAGCTCGGTGATGCGCTCCTGGGCGCGGCGCAGCCCTTTTTCCTGCTCGTCGGCCTCGAGCGCGGCCTGCACCAGCTCGCCGAGCTGCTCCTGCCATCCCTCCGGCCGGGTCAGCCAGAGCCACGCCGGCCGGCCCAGGCTCTCCTCGGCGGCGGCCGCCGCGACCGTGCCCCGGAACGCCTCGTCCTCCTCGATCACCTGGCGCATGGTCGCCGCCCAGTTCGCCGGCAAGCGCCGGTTGCGGACCAGGTTGCGGACCCGCCCGGGCAGAGGGCCGCCGGCGGCGGTCGCCGTCTCCAGCGCCAGCTGCAGCGCCGGGCGCAGCTGGGCCAGTGTGGGCTGCGGGCCGACCATCAATGGGATGGTACCGGCGGTCCCGGTCGTGGCCCCCGGGCGCCGGGCTACGGTGAGGGCATGGTCCATGCCTTTGTGCTGATCGACGGCGAACCCGGCCGCGTCGCCGATCTGGCGGTCGAGCTGGCCGGCATCGAAGGTGTGAGCGAGGTCTACTCCGTCGCCGGTCACGCCGACATCGTGGCCGTGGTGCGGGTCCGCCACCACGAGGAGCTGGCCGACGTGGTCACCCGGCGCATCTCCCGGCTGGCGGGCATCATCGACACGAAGACCCTGATCGCCTTCCAGGCGTACAGCCGCCACGACCTCGACGCCATGTGGGACCTGGGCTCGGACTAGCCCGGCCGGCGCCCGATCGCCCGCCGCCTCCTCCTCTTCACCGATCCGGCGGCCGGCGCCTAACGGGGATCGACGCCCGCGGCCTCCTGCGACACCGACACCAGCCGCTCCAGGCAGCCCGCCGCCCTGCCGTCGTCGATCACCTGGGAGGCCAGCTCGACGCCCGCCGCCAGGTCGGGGCACCGGCCGCCCACCACCAGGCCGGCGGCGGCGTTGAGCACGACGATGTCGCGCTGCGCGCCGGCGTCGCCGGCCAGCACCCGCCGGGCCAGCTCGGCGTTGGTGGCGGCGTCGCCGCCGCGCAGCTCCTCCACCGACGACCGGCGCAACCCCAGCTGGGTGGCGTCGAGCTCGGTCACCTCGAACCGGCCGGCTGCCGGCCCGTGCTCCTCCCGGCGGAACTCGTGGAGGGTCGACGGGCCGGTGGTGGACAGCTCGTCGAGACCGTCGGCGCCGTGGACGACCAGGACGTGGTCGGCCCCGCCGGCGGCCAGCACCCTCACCATCTTCGATGCCATAGCCGGGTCGCCGACACCGACGACCTGCCGGCGGACCCGGGCCGGGTTGGCCAGCGGGCCGAGGAAGTTGAAGGCGGTCGGTACCCCGAGCTCCCGGCGGATGGGAATGGCGTGGCGCATCGCCGGGTGGTAGCGGGGGGCGAAGCAGAAGCCGATGCCGGCCTCCCGCACGCACCGGGCCACCCCCCGCGGCCCGAGGTCTATCACCACCCCGAGCGCCTCCAGCACGTCGGCGGAGCCGGCCCGGGAGGAGGCCGCCCGGCCCCCGTGCTTGCACACCGGCACGCCGGCGCCGGCGACGACGAGAGCGGCGATGGTGGAGACGTTGATGGTCCCGCTGCGGTCGCCGCCCGTGCCGCAGGTGTCGACCAGGCGCCCGGCCAGGTCCGCCTCCACCGGGACCGGTTCCGAAGCGGCCAGCATGGCTGCCACCAGTCCGGTCATCTCCTCGACCGTCTCCCCCTTGCACCGCAGACCGAAAACGAAGGCGGCGATCTGGGCGGGGGTGGCGTTCCCCTCCAGCACGTCGGTCATCGCCGTCCCGGCCTCGGCCGCGCCCAGGTCGGCGCCGGCCGCCAGCCGGCCCAGGACGGAGGGCCATCCGCCGAGGGATTCGATGGTGAGTTCGCCGTCATGGGGGGCGGCACCGCCGTTCACGGCGGCATTCTTAGCTCAAACGGGAGCAGGCTCTCAGGCCGAGCGGCGCTGGCGCCGGATGATCCGCCGCCGCTCCCGCTCGGTTGCGCCACCCCAGACGCCCTCCTTCTCCCGCCGGGTGAGCGCCCATTCCAGGCAGGCCTGCTGGACGACGCACTG
Organism: Actinomycetes bacterium; assembly: GCA_021827225.1. The sequence continues at coordinate 2,531 of JAKAXG010000410.1, forward strand.
GCGGCAGATGGCCTTGGCGTCCTCGGCCTCTTCGTCGGTGACCGGGTAGAAGATGTCGGGGTCGACGCCACGACAAGCGGCTCGTTGCCGCCACACAGGGGTCTTGGTGTTCTTCGCGTCGCTCATGTCCCATCCCATCGAGATGTCTACGAGACCTCCTACCCCCGGCGCCGATTCCCATGCGGGTCCTGCGCCTGAATTCGGAAGCCGTAGTCTGGCCTACCCGACTCCGCCTGTCTAGCCCAAAAGGTCCCCCAGAAGGGTGGATTGCGTCTCTGGTGACAGCCGGGTCTTCTCCCGGTAATCGGGATGGTCGATGGCCAGGGTGACGACCCCCGCACGGAACCGCTCGACCTGGGCGGCGGTCAGCTCGAAGCGCACGAAGTGCACGGCGGCGGTCACCTCCTCCCTGGTCAGGCTGGCGGCGTGGGCCTCCTCCACCACGCAGCGGACCATCTCGACGTCCGGGCCACCGGGTCGGGTGCCGTCGGTGGGGGGAGCGTCCGCGACGGCGGCCAGCTCCAGCGTCACGGACCTCTCGATCCCGACCAGCCGGGGCAGCCAGTGCTCCATCTCCGCCCGCGACGTGAGCTCGATGTACAGGCTGGCCGACAGCTCCCCGGGTCCGGGGATCAGCGGGTTGTAGGTGTCGAGCTCCACCTGGATGGCCTCGTCCGACAGCAGCCTCTCGGCCCGGGCCATCTCCTGGATCTGGAAACGGATGGTGTCGCGGTTCTCGAACACCAGCGTCACGACCGGCCCGACCGAGACCCGCCGCTTCTTCTTGAGCTCGATGATCCGGGCCCGGAACTCGGCGCGTTCCCTCTCGTAGGCCCGGGCGTCGGCGATGTCGTCAACGGTCAGCCAGTTCGGCTTCACCGCCCACCCCCCGACGGCTCCTGCGGCTCGGCCGGGATCCCGTAGGCCCGGGCCAGCAGCTGCAGCGGATGCAACGGGACGTCGCCGGTCTCCTGCACGATCGCCCCGTTGGCCAGCTGGCAGTCGCCGGCGACCACCTCGGCGTCGGCCTTCTTGATGGCGTCGCGCAGGGGGCCGGCCACCTTCCGGGACAGCTCGTAGTTCTGGGACCGCAGGCCCCACGTACCGTCGATACCCGAGCACTTCTGGATGGCCGTCACCTTGGCGCCGGTCAGCTTGATGAGGTCCCGGCTGCGCAGACCGATGTTCTGCGCCTGCAGGTGACACGGCACGTGGTAGGCGACGGTGGCGGGCACCTCCCCGCTGAAGTCCCTGTCCAGCTCGGTGTCCTCACCCTTGTGCAGCCGCCACAGGTACTCGGCCGCGTCGTAGGTGTGCTCGCTCACCAGCCGGGCGTCCTCGCTGCCCAGGTAATCGACGTAGTCCTTCTTCAGCACGTAACCGCACGTCGGCTGCGGCACCACGATGTCCCTGCCCTCGCGCACCGTACGGGCCAGGGCGGCCACGTTCTTGGCGGCCTGCTTGCGGAACGACTCGTGATCGCCGCTGTGCAGCCAGGGAGCACCGCAGCAGCCGGCGCCCTCGGTCAGATCGCAGCGCACCCCGTTGCGCTCGTACACCTTGACCAGGTCCTGGCCGACCCCCGGGTTCTGGTACTCCACCAGGCAGGTCGGGAACACCCCCACCCGGCCCTGCTCGCTGCGACCCAGGGTGGCGCCGCCGGCCTGCCGGCGCTTCTTGAACCAGGTGCTGAAGCGGACCCTGGCGTAGGGGGGCAGCACCCGGTCGGCGGCGATACCGACGACCTTGTCCACGGCCTTGCGCAACGGGGAGCCCGGCTTGCTCAGCACGGCGTTGGCCAGCGGGGCGGCCAGGCTGGCCAGCCTGCCGGTCTGGTCGGTGCGGGCCAGCGCCTGGGTGGTGATCTTCTGCTTGAGGCTCTTCGGCCGGGCCGCCTCCGCCCGCAGCATCAACCTCGGGAAGTCCAGCTGCCACTCGTGGGGCGGGATGTAGGGGCACTTCACGTAGCAGAGCTTGCACTGGTAGCACTCGTCGACGACCTGGTCCTGTTCCTGGGGGGTCAGGGCCGCCACGTCGCCGTCCTTGGCGTCGATCAGGTTGAACATGGTCGGGAACGACGGGCACAGCGACAGGCACAGCCGGCACCCGTGGCACAGGTCGTACACCCGGGTCAGTTCGGCGCGCAGGTCCGCCTCGTCGTAGTAGGCCGGGTGTTTCGGGTCGTAGGTGACGGTCACTGCTGCTTCCTTTCCGGAAGGCTCACGGGGAAAAAGAGGAGGCCCGTCGCTGGTCTCGGCGGCGGGCCCCCTCTCGCTGCTACGGCTGGTGCTTCTGGTGCTGGCGGTTGTTGTCTCTGGCCCTGTCAATCAGGCCCGGGCCGGTCGCCGGC
>JAKAXG010000411.1 GCA_021827225.1 Actinomycetes bacterium
GTCCCCGGCCTCATCCCCCCCCGGGCCGGCGGGCCCTCGCCCTTCCCCTCTGGCACCTCCACTTCTTGTCATTGGTGCTGCCATCTGTGATGGCGGCGGGTATTCCGGGTACTGAGTCTTCAGTGAAGAAGGCGGAGAGCCGATGGGTTTAATCGTGTTGGCGGCTGTGGGCGTGACCCTGATCGCACTGGCGGTTGCAGGCTGGCGGGCGCTGCGGGACCTGGCTGCACTGGAGGACCGGGCCGGCGCCGCCGCGGTCCGGGCCCTGCCCCCGCCGCAGATCTACCGCCCGGAGCTGCCGGTCGTCGGCCGCCCCCGGCTGCGCCTGCTCGACCCGCCGCCGGCGGCCTGACGGCTCGGCGGCATGACGGGGTCGCCGGCCTGACAGGTAGGTCGCCGGCCTGACAGGTAGGCCGAGCCCGCCGGGTCGCCGGCCTGACGAGTCGCCGGCCTGACCGGTCGGCCGGCAGCTACCGCAGCGCCACCGCGCCGGCGGCGCACAGGGCCACCGCTCCCACGGTGAGCCAAGTGGCCATGTCCCCGATCCGCCCGGTGTGCACCGCCTTGAGGGCCTTCAACGGCGGCAGCACCAGCCTGGACGCGAACCTCCCCGCCGCTACCCGCTGCCAGAACAGGCTGCCGGCGGCCAACGCCAGCGCCCCGGCGGTGGTGGCCGCCCCGTACACCCACGACCCGGCGGTGGCCCGGAAGACCGGGAGGTGGGCCGGCGGCGCCGGGTAGCGGCCGTTGAGGACCTCGTCCATGTACCCGTGCAGGTCGAGGAACGCCCGGCTGGCGGCGGTGGCGTAACCGGCCAGGTCGGGAGCGAAGCCCATCCCGAAGCCGACCACCAGCAGGACGCCGACCGGTATGAGGGCCAGCCCGGTCAGCCCCTGCTCCTCCTCCCTCGGCTCGCCCTCCTCCGGTTCGTCGGGCTGGCGGGACGTCAGCAGCGGGTCCCGGTTCGGGCCCCAGCCGAGGAAGATCCGGGCTCCGGCCCTCAGCATCGTGGCGGCGGTGAGGGCGGTGCCGGCGGCCAGCACGGGTGGCAACCAGGCGTAGCCGGTGGCGTCGGCGGACTGCTGGATCAGGCTGGCCGACAGCCAGGGCCCGAAGCCGGGCAGCACCGCGAAACCGATGCCGGCCAGACCGAAGGCCGTCCCGGCCAGGGCGTGGCTGCGCCGGCGGCCCTTGCCGTGCAGGATGAGCTCGTCGCTGGCCCCGAGGGTGACGGTGATGTAGCCCATGGTGAGGAATACCGCCGCCTTGATCATGGCGTCGGAGGCCACGTACATGGTCGAGCCGGCCAGTCCCTCCGGTGTGAGCAGGCCGATCCCGCACAGGAAGATGCCCCCGTGGCTGATCACCAGGAAGGCGATCTGGCGTTTCACGTCGGCCTGCACGAAGCACATCAAGGCGCCCACGATGACGGTGGCCACCCCGACGCCGATGAGCATGTCGCGCACCGCCGGCATCACCACCCCCAGAGAGCCGGCGAAGGCGTCGCTGTAGATGCGGGCGATGGCGTGGTAGCCCAGGTCGCTCATGATGCCGGCGTAGAGCGCCCCCACCGGCGCGGCGGCCACCGCGTAGGCGTCGGACAGCCAGAAGTGGAACGGGACGGCTCCCGCCTTGGTCAGGAACCCGACCAGGATGAACACGAACGAGATCACCACCAGCCCGTCCGGCCGGTGACCACTCAGCTGCGAGGCGATCTGCGCCAGGTTGAGCGCACCGGTCCGCCCGTAGATGAGGGCGATCCCCATCAGGATGAAGAACGCCCCGATCGAGTTCATGATGGCGAAGTTGAGCGCCCCCTGCACGACGGTGCTGCTGGTCTGGCGGAAGCTGCACAGCCCGTAGCCGGTGACGCTCATCAGCTCGAAGAAGACGAAGATGTTGAACAGGTCGGCGCTGAGGGCGAAGCCGGACATCCCTCCCAGGAAGGCGAGCATCAGGGCCCAGTACAGGTGGCTGACGTCGCGGATGCCCCACCACGAGAAGGTGAGCGAGGCCAGCATCAGCACCCCGACCACGCAGGCCAGCGCCCCGTCGATGGGGTCGACGGTGAAGAGGATCCCCAGGGCGAAGTGGTGCTGGGGTATCCAGTTGCCGAACCAGTGGTTCAGGTCCCGCGGCCAGGACCGGGTGAGCTGCAGGAACTGCAGGGCGGTGGTGCCGGCCGTGGCCCCGATGGCGACCAGCGACGTGGCCCGGCGGGGGATGAGCCCGCCGACCGCAGCCAGAAAGGCGGCGAAGGCCAGGGGCACGGCGACGGTCAGCGGGGGGATCAGGGGCATCGGCTGATCGGCAGGGATCGGGGGGTGTGGGATCGGAGCGGCACGTCAGCCGTGCATCTCGGTCATCTTCTCGGGGTCGACGGTGCCGGCCCGCTTGTGGCTCTGGATGGCCAGGGCCAGGATCAGGGCCAGCACCACCACGCTGACCACGACATCGGTGAGGGTGAGGGACTGCACGATGGGATCGACCGGCGGCGCCTTGTGCGGGTTTTTGAATATGGGCGCGGTCCCGTGGTGCACGTAGCCGATCGAGAGGAGGGCGATGTAGGTGGAGGACTGCATCACGGTGAGGCAGACGGCCAGATGCACGTAGTTGCGGCTGGTGACGACCCCGTACAGCCCGACGGCGAACAGCACGCCGGCCACCACGAACGGGTAGAACGACATCAGTCCTCCTTCTCCACGCCGGGGAAGGTCTGGATGTACTCCTGGAAGAACTCCCGGTACAGCAGGAAGTTGGCGGCGGCCACCTCCAGGGCGGCGGCCCAGTTGAGCAGCCCGATGCTGCCGGCCGAGGCCAGCGTGCCGGACGAGCCCAGCGGCAGGAAGTTGGCCAGGAAGGCCCCGTCCAGCCCCAGACCCACCAGCCCGATCACCACGTAGGCCGACGCTCCGAAGCCCTCGATGGCGTCGAACACGGGGGCCGGGGTGAGGTGGTTGTAGTCCCGGTAGGTGGTGGACGCCCACAGGAGCGCCCCGCCGGAGGCCACGGCCACGCCGCCCTGGAAGCCGCCGCCGGGGGTGACGTAGCCGTAGGCGGCCAGCCACAGCCCCATGAGGATGACCACCGGGGCGAGCAGGGTGCCGACCACCCGCATGGCCTCGTTGGTGACCGGGTCGAGCGGCGACTGGTCCTTGATCTTCAGGTTGCCCCGCAGGATGAAGGCCACCCCCATCACCGAGGAGAACAGGATGAACTCCTCCCCGAGGGTGTCGAACCCCCGGTAGTCGAAGACGATGGCCCCCACCACGTTGCTGGCGTGGCGCTCGGCCACCCCCACCCGGTTCAGGAGCCGGCCGTACTCGCCGTGGTAGTCCCCGAAGGCCGGCAGGCCGTGCATGCCCCACAGCAGGAAGCCGCCGAGGGCCAGCACCGCCGCCGCGAACATCCCGACCCGCAGCCGGCGGGCCCCATCGGAGGCCCCGCCGCGGTCCCCGTCCCGCCCGCCGTCCGACCGGCTGTCGTGCTGGCCGGAAGCGGTCATTCCGGGTTCTGCCTGTCGCGGGTCCGGGCGATGGTGGCCAGGAGAACCAGGGGGAAGGCGACCGTGCCCACCACGATCTCGCTCAAAGCCACGTCGGGCGCCTGGAGCACCATGAACAGCAGGACCAGCGTGAGACCGAAGATCCCGTTCACGATCGACTGCTTCAGCGGCTCCCGGCAGAAGACCACCAGGACGCCGAGGAGCATCACCGCGGTGAAGGCGACGATCTGGAGGCCGGTCACGGCTGCTGCTCGAACTCCTGCTGGCGCGGTTCCAGGGTGTCGTATCTCATGCGCCGGGCCGCCCGGGCGGTGGCCGTGGCCATTACCGGCCCCAGGAAGAACGTGAGGGCCAGCGCCACCACGCAGTCGATCGTCCCCGACAGGGAGCTGAACCCCTGGAGCACCACGGCCACCCCGATGAACAGCACGCCCAGGGTGCCGGCGGCCCCCGAGAAGTGCAGCTGGTCGAACCCGCTGCGCATCCACAAGACGCCCGCCACGCACACGATCTGGCAGGCGCACCCCGCTATCAGCAGGGCGATCACGGCGTCGTGGGTCACGCCCGGCTCCGGTCGAGGAACCGGACGTACACCAGGGCGCCGACCCAGTTCAGCACAGCAGCGATGATCGGCACGTCGCCGTAGCTGGACCGCTGGAAGCCGACGGTGAGGCACACCAGGGTGACGGTGGCCAGCGTGCCGGCGAGCTCCAGCGCGACCAGCGCCTCGAACGGGGGTCGCCGCCAGGCGGCCACGCCGCAGAGGCCGACCCCGACGAGCAGGACGGCGCCGGCCACCAGCCAGACGGTGACGGTCATGCAGGCTCTTCCGACCGGCGGTTCGGTACCAGGTCGTGGGACAGGCGGTTGCCGGTCTCGTGGTTGATGTCGACGACGTAGGAGTTGGGCGACACGGTGGCGGTGATGCTGACGAACGCCCGCCACCCCGTCCCCTCGGCGTCCGCCTCCCCGGTCGGGAAGTCCCGGCGGGCGACGAAGACGCCTCCGCTTCTGTCCCCGCGCAGCATCCTCGATACGAGGAAGCGGGTGACGATGCCGAAGTCGACCACCACCTGCTCGAGCGCCGACGGTACGAACCGCAGCCAGGCCGCCCGGAACCTCAGCTCGAACAGCTTCATGCGCACCATGGGCACCGTGGCCGCTGTGGCCACCAGGGCGCAGGCGCCGGCGCCGATCAGGTCCACCCCGGTCCATTCCCCGGTGAACAGCATGAACACCCCGGCCAGGGTCACGAGCCACAGTGCCGTGGCGGCCACGACCCTTCCTGGCCCGCTGCTCACGGCGCACCAGATACCCGCTCATGCCAATCCACAAACCGGGGAGCGGGACGGCCCGCGCGCATCTGCCGGTT
>JAKAXG010000412.1 GCA_021827225.1 Actinomycetes bacterium
CGCACCACCTCGCCGTCGTAGCCGCGCTCCCGGCGCAGGTAGGCCCGGGCCGCCGCCGCGTCGGGGGCGGACAGGAGCCGCTCGTGGTACCACCCGACGGCCGCCTCGAGCGTCTCCTGTATCCGGCTGCGGCGCTGGCGGTCCCGGCCGCCGGCCTCGTCGTCGTAGCGGAGGGCGATACCGGCCCGGCCGGCCAGCTTCTCCACCGCCTCGACGAAGTCCAGGTGCTCCGTCTCCCGGACGAAGGTGATGGCGTCACCCTTGGCCCCGCAACCGAAGCAGTAGTAGAAGCCGAGCTCGGCGTTGACCGAGAACGACGGGCTCTTCTCGGTGTGGAACGGGCACAGGCCCACCCAGCGGGTACCGGCCCGGCGCAGCGCCAGGTGTTCGCTGACCAAGGACACGAAGTCGGTCGCAGCCCGGACCCGGGCGATGTCCTCGTCGACTATCCCCACGGCGTGCTCCGGGGGCCGCCAGCGTCGGGAACATGCGCCACGGTCCGAGCCTACGGCCCTAGGAGGACATCAGCCGTTGCTTATCACCGCCTGCGCCGCCGCCAGGCGGGCGATCGGGACCCGGAATGGGGAGCACGAGACGTAGTCGAGCCCCACCTCGTAGAAGAAGCCGATGGACTCCGGGTCCCCGCCGTGCTCGCCGCAGACCCCCAGCTTGATGCCGGGGTGGGTGCGCCGGCCCCGCTCCACCGCGTCGCGCACCAGCTGGCCGACGCCGCTCTGGTCGATGGTCTCGAACGGGTTGCGCTTGAGCAGGCCCTGCTCCAGGTAGGTGGACATCATCCGGCCCTCGACGTCGTCGCGGGAGAAGCCGAAGGTCATCTGGGTCAGGTCGTTGGTGCCGAAGCTGAAGAAGTCGGCCTCCTCGGCCAGCTCGTCGGCGCGCACCGCGGCCCTCGGCGTCTCGACCATGGTGCCGATCAGCACCTCGGGCTTCTTGCGCAGCCCGCGGGTCTCCTCGTCGATGGCGTCCTGCACCCACGAGCGGGCCAGCCCCAGCTCCTGGCGGGTGACGGTGAGGGGGATCATCACCTCCACCTTGGGCTTGCCCCCGGCCGCCACCCGCTCGGCGGCGGCCTGCAGCAGGGCCCGCACCTGCATCCCGTACAGGCCGGGCTTGACGATCCCCAGCCGGACGCCGCGGGTGCCGAGCATGGGGTTGAACTCCTGCCACTCGCGGGCGGCGGCCAGCAGCTTCTTCTCCTCGTCGGACAGGCCGCTGCTGGCCTCCTTGATCTCCAGCTCGGAGATGGACGGCAGGAACTCGTGCAGCGGCGGGTCCAGCAGGCGGACCGTCACCGGCAGGTTGTCCATGGCTTCGAGGATGGCGATGAAGTCCTGCTTCTGGGCCTCCCGCAGCTCCTCCAGGGCGGAGGCCTCCTCCTCGGGGGTGGACGCCAGGATCATGCGCCGCACGATCGGCAGGCGGTCCTCGCCGAGGAACATGTGCTCGGTCCGGCACAGGCCGATGCCCTCGGCGCCGAACTCGCGGGCCTTGGCGGCGTCGGGGCCGTTGTCGGCGTTGGCCCGCACGGCCAGCTTCCCCTTGCGGATCTTGTCGGCCCACTTGAGGATGTCGTCGAACTCCTTGGGCGGGCTGGCGTCCTTGAGGGGCACCTCGCCGAGGGCGATCTGGCCGGTGGTGCCGTCGATGGAGATGAAGTCGCCCTCCTCGACCGTCGCCCCGCCGACGGTGAAGCTGCGCCCCGCGATGCGCACCGACTCGGCGCCGACCACGGCCGGCTTGCCCCAGCCCCGGGCCACCACCGCGGCGTGGCTGACCAGCCCGCCCCGGGTGGTGAGCACCCCCTGGGCGGCGATCATGCCGTGCACGTCCTCGGGGGAGGTCTCGTTGCGGACCAGGATGACCTTCTCGCCCCGGGCGGCCGCCTCCTCGGCGGCGTCGGCGGTGAAGACCACCTTGCCCACCGCCGCCCCCGGGGAGGCGGCCAGGCCCTTGCCGAGCAGCTTCTTCGGCTCCTCGGCGAACTGCGGGTGCAGCACCTGGTCCAGGTGGTCGGCGGTCACCCGGGCCAGCGCCTCCTCCTGGGTGAGCTTCCAGCCCCGCTGCTTGGTCATGTCGACCGCCATCTTCAGAGCGGCCCGCCCGGTGCGCTTGCCGACCCGGGTCTGCAGCATCCACAGCTTGCCCTGCTCGATGGTGAACTCCGTGTCGCACATGTCGCGGTAGTGCGCCTCGAGCTTGGTGAAGATGGCCATGAGCTCTTTGAAGATCTTCGGGAAGCGGTCCTTCAGCGCCGACAACGGCAGCGTGTTGCGGATACCGGCCACCACGTCCTCACCCTGGGCGTTGACCAGGAAGTCGCCGTACTCGCCCTGGTTGCCGGTGGCCGGGTCCCGGGTGAAGCCCACACCGGTCCCGGAATTGTCATCGCGGTTGCCGAAAACCATGGTCTGGACGTTGACGGCGGTGCCCAGGTCGTGGGGTATGCGCTCGCGCACCCGGTAGGCGACCGCCCGGGCCCCGTTCCAGGAGCTGAACACGGCCTCGATGGCGCCGCGCAGCTGCTCGGCCGGCTCCTGGGGGAACGGCTTGCCGGTCTCGCGCTCGACCACCTGCTTGTACTGCTCGCAGAGCTCCTGCAGGGTCGACGCCGGCAGCTCGGCGTCGCTGCCGACCCCGGCCTTCTCCTTGGCAGCGTCGAAGGGGTCGTCGAACAGGCCGCCTTCGAGGCCGAGCACGATGCGGCCGTACATGGAGATGAACCGGCGGTACGAGTCGAAGGCGAAGCGCTCGTCACTGGTCTGGGCGGCCAGACCCTTCACCGACGAATCGTTGAGGCCGAGGTTGAGGACCGTGTCCATCATCCCGGGCATGGAGAACTTGGCACCGGAGCGCACGCTCACGAGGAGCGGGTCGGCGGCGTCGCCCAACCTTTTTCCCATGGCCTTCTCCAGCCGACGGACGTGCTTGGCCACCTCGTCGGACAGCCCGTCGGGCCAGCCGCCCTCCATGTAGGCCCGGCAGGCGTCGGTGGTAATGGTGAAGCCCGGCGGTACCGGCAGACCCAGCACCGACGTCATCTCGGCCAGGTTGGCGCCCTTGCCCCCGAGGAGATCCTTCATCTCCATGGGCGGGCGGCGGTGCTTGTGGTCGAACGAGTAGACGAGCGGCATACGCCCGAGTTTAAGAGTTCAGAAACCCAGCCGTGAGCGGACCTCGTCCACCAAAGACGCTATCGGGACCCGCACCTGCTCGGTGGTGTCCCGGTCCCGGATGGTCACCGCCCGGTCCTCGAGCGTCTCGAAGTCGACCGTGACCGCCAGCGGGGTGCCGATCTCGTCCTGGCGGCGGTAGCGCCGGCCGATGGACTGGGTCTCGTCGTAGTCGCACATGGCGTGCGGCTGGAGCAGGCCGAGGACCTCCTCGGCCACCGGGACGAGGGTCTCCTTCTTCGACAGCGGCAGCACCGCCACCTGGTAGGGGGCGATGCGCGGGTGCAGGCGCAGCACGGTGCGCTTCTCGCCGCCGATCTCGTCGGTGTCGTAGGCGGCCAGCATGAAGGCCATCATGGTGCGGGTGGCACCGGCCGCCGGTTCGATCACGTAGGGCACGTACCGCTCGCCCGACGCCTGGTCGAAGTACTCGAGCTTGACCCCGCTGGCCGCGGCGTGGGCCTTCAGGTCGTAGTCGGTGCGGTTGGCGATGCCCTCCAGCTCGCCCCAGCCCCACGGGAAGCGGAACTCGACGTCGGAGGTGCCGGCGGAGTAGTGGGACAGCTCCTCGGCCTCGTGCGGGCGCAGCCGCAGCATCTCCCGGGGGATGCCCAGGTCCACGTACCACTCGAGCCGCTCGTTGCACCAGTACTCGAACCACTTGCCCGCCTCCGCCGGCGGCACGAAGAACTCGAGCTCCATCTGCTCGAACTCCCGGGTGCGGAACACGAAGTTGCCGGGGGTGATCTCGTTGCGGAACGACTTGCCGACCTGGGCGATACCGAAGGGGGGCCGCTTGCGCGACGTCTGCAGGACGTTCAAGAAGTTGACGAAGTGACCCTGGGCGGTCTCGGGCCGCAGGTAGGCCACGCTGCCCTCGTCCTCCACCGGACCGGCGTGCGTCTTGAACATCAGGTTGAACGCCCGGGCCTCGGTCAGGTCGGTGCTGTCGCAGTTGGGGCAGTGCACCAGCCCGTCCTCGGGGTTGGCCTCGAGGTGGTCGGCCCGCCACCGCTCCTTGCACTTGCGGCAGTCGACCAGCGGGTCGGTGAAGTTGGCCAGGTGCCCCGACGCCTCCCAGATGCGGGGGCTGGACAGGACGGCGGCGTCCAGGCCGACCACGTCGTGGCGCATCTGCACCATGGACCGCCACCACGCGTTCTTGACGTTGCGCAGCATCAGCACGCCCAGAGGCCCGTAGTCGTAGGTCGAGCGGAACCCGCCGTAGATCTCGGCCGAAGGAAAGATGAAACCCCGTTGCTTGCTGAGTCGAACTATCTCATCCATTTCCGGCGGCATAGAAGTTCCAGGCTACCGCTGGGCGGACACAGACATCGAGTGGCCGCCCCGGTCCAAAGGACAACGGGGCGGCCACTCGATGTCTGCGCCCCTCCCACCACGGACCCTCCGCGCCACGTGGAGGTCCGACCCAGCCAACCACGACGCGTGAGTGAATGTGAAAACGCCTGCAGCCGTGGCGGCTGGGGGGGCGGAAGGGACTGAGCCGTCGACGGCCTCAGCCCCCGGACGACGCGGTGGCCGGGGCGGTGGGGAGGCCGGCGCCGAAACTGGGCCCGGTGGAGAAGGCGGTGGGGCCGGAGAGGGGCTCGTCCGGGGGGACCTGGAGGTAGCGCAGGGCGTCGTTGGCGATCTGGGCGAACACCGGC
>JAKAXG010000413.1 GCA_021827225.1 Actinomycetes bacterium
AGCAGGCTCACATCCCGTCTTTTCTCATGAGTGGCGACACCCAGTACGACAACAACACCAACCCGTACATGTGGCGCCTGGTCCCGCCCGACGCCGCCGAGGGATTCGCCATGGCCGCCTGGGCCAAGAGCAAGGGCTTCACCCGGGCCGCCGCCGTCTTCGCCACCGGATCGCAGTCGCAGGCCGACGGCCCGGCGGCCATCTCGGGCTTCAAGAAGCTGGGCGGCCAGATCGTCGCCAACGTCGAGTTGACCCCCGGCCAGCCGTCCTACAGCACCGAGGCCCAGAAGGTGGCCAACGCCCATCCGCAGGTCATCTTCTATGACGGGTCGGCCCCCATGTCGGCCACCTTCTTCGCCGAGCTGAAGCAGCTGACCAACCTGCCCCCCACCTACGTGGTGGAGACCGAGGAGGAGCCGGCCTGGATCACCGCCGTGTCGGGAGCCATCGGCGCCAAGTCGCTGAGCTCGTTCACCGCATTCGAGGCCGCCACCCCTTCCACCTCCGAACCGGGCTGGCAGACCTTCAACCAGGCCATGCACAGCGCCCCCAAGAACGTGCCCAGCATCAACCAGTACCTGCAGGATCCGTTCACCTTGTCCTACTACGACGCCGCCAACCTCGTGGCCCTGGCCATGGTGGAGGCCCACTCGACCAAGCCGACGGTGTTCAACTCCGACATCATGGGCCTGACCGAGGCCGGTTCGAACAAGACCGTGGTGCACGACTTCGCCACGGGCGAGAAGGCTCTGCAGGCCGGCAAGCAGATCCAGTACGTCGGTGCCCTCGGGCCCATCCAGCTGGACCCGCACCACAACATCGCCGCCGACTTCAACGCCCTCACCGAGGGCAGCAACCCGCAGGTGATCGGACAGGCCCCCACCAGCCTGATGGTCAAGGCGGCGAGCTGATCATGGTCGAGCACCCCTACGATCAGGCAGGACGGGGAGCGACATGAACTCCCTACTGAGTTCTCTCGGGTTCGGGATCGTCACTGCGTCGATACTGCTCCCGGCGGCCGTCGGGTTCACCCTGCAGTTCAGCGCCACCGGCGTTCTCAACATCGCCTTCGGTGCGCAGATGACCTTCGCCGCCTACATCGCCTTCATATGCACCCAGGCCGGTCTGAACATATGGCTGGCCCTCCTGCTCGCCGGAGTGTTCGGTGCGGTGTTCTCCGCGCTGCTCAACCGGTTCCTGCTCACCCCCTTCGCCCGCCGGGGAACCACGTTCTTCGGCATGGTGGTGGTGACCATCGCCCTCGCCCTCCTGATCGAGTATCTGGTCGAGATCGTCTGGGGGACCATGTCGGTGAACTACAGGATGTCGGGTTCGGGCGTGGTGCACCTCGGAGCGATGTCGTTCACCCACTCGCAGCTGGTGGTGATGGCCATCGGGCTGGTGATCGCGGTCGCCACCCACAGCCTGCTGAAGTACACCCGGATCGGCAAGGCGATCCGGGCGGTGGCGGCGAACACCGAGCTGGCCCGCAGCAGCGGCATCCCGGCCCAGCGGATCACCGACACGGCCTGGCTGATATCGGGTCTGATGGGCGGCGTGGCCGGAGTGATGCTCGGCATCAGCCTGTCCAGCGTGTCCTACACCATGGGCGACACGTTCCTCATCGAGATCATCGCCGCCGCCGTGCTCGGGGGTGTGGGCCAGGTTTACGGGGCCATGCTCGGTGCTCTGGCCATCGGGGTCCTGCTCGAGGAGAGCGCCATCGTGCTCGGCGGTGCGTACGCGCCGATCAGTGCCTTCGCCGTGCTCATCCTGGTGCTGTTGATCAGGCCCACCGGCATCCTGGCCGGGGCGGCGGAAGCGAAGGGAATCGCCTGATGACCTACTACGTGCTCACCCTGGCCGTCTACGTGGTGGTCGGGATCATCGCCTGCTGGGGCCTCAACCTGCAGTTCGGTGACGCCGGCGTGCTGAACTTCGCCTACATCCTCTTCGTGGCCGCCGGGGCCTACACGGCCAGCATCTTCAGCCTGGGCCATCCGAACTCCTCCAGCATCCAGAGCTACTTCTGGGGGGCCCACCTGCCGTGGCCCATCCCGTGGCTGGCGGCGGCTGTCGTCGGTGGCCTGCTGGGCCTGCTCGTCGGGCTGCTCGTGCTGCGCCGCCTGCGGGGTGACTACCAGGCCATGGTCCTTCTGGTGGTGTCGATCATGGGCTCCTACATCGTCTCGGCCGACCCCGGATTCCTGAACGGCGGCGTCGGTCTGGCCCTGATCCCCCAGCCCTTCAAGGGCGTCCTCCACCTCAGCCAGGTCGGATACGAGGTGTTCTACCTGGCCCTGGCCATCCTGGCCGCGGTGGCGGTGTTCGAAGTGGTCCGCCGGATCAACTCGTCGCCGCTGGGCCGGGTCCTGCGGGCGGTGCGGGAGAACGAGGCGGCGGCCGCCGCCGTGGGCCACAACGTGGCGGCCATCAAGCTGCTGGTCATGGTCATCGGCGGAGCGATCGCCGCTCTGGCCGGGGCCATCGAGGTGCAGTTCATCGCCGCCTGGGCGCCCGCCGGCTGGGACTACACGGAGACCTTCGGGCTCTTCGCAGCGGTCATCGTCGGCGGTCGCGGCAACCTGGGCGGCGTGGCCCTGGGCGCCCTGCTCGTGCAGGGTCTGTTCCTGGAAGGCACCGTGCTGCTGCCCAACATCGGCAACCCGGCGCTCATCGGCGCCATCCAGTGGATGAGCCTCGGAGCGCTGATTCTGATCTTCTTGTACTTCCGGCCCCAGGGGGTGCTGCCGGAGCGACGGCGGACGTACCTGAGCGACGTGGCCGGCCGGAGGACCGGGCTGGCGGCCCCGCTGGCGGCCCTGACGAACAGGAGCGCCCGTGGCTGACCAGCTATCGATCACCGACGCCGCCGAGGCCACCTCCGCCGAGACGGCGGTGGACGGGGACGGCGTGCGCGGCCCGACCATCCTGCGGGTGGCCGACCTGAAGGTCCACTTCGGAGGAGTGCGGGCGGTGGCCGGCGTGTCGTTCGAGGTGGAGACCGGCACGGCGGTCGGGCTAATCGGTCCGAACGGAGCCGGCAAGAGCACCGCATTGAAGGCCATAGGCGGTGAAGTCATACCGACCAGCGGGCAGGTCATCTTCGACGGCGTCGACCTGGCCGGGCGACCGTCGCACGTGGCCGCCCGGGCGGGCATGATCCGCACCTTCCAGCTCGGCGGCGAGTTCGCCCGTCTGACCGTCATGGAGAACCTGCTGGTCGCCGTCCCCCGCCAGAGAGGCAAGAACATCTGGGGGGCGCTGGCGGGCCGCAGGTGGTGGGGAGCAGAGGACGCCGCCGAGGTGCGCCGGGCCCGCGAGATCCTGGCCCGCCTGGAGCTGAGGGACAAGGAGAACGAGTACGCCAGCGACCTGTCCGGCGGTCAGCGGAAGCTCGTGGAGATCGGCCGGGCCCTGATGGCCAGACCGAAGATGCTGCTGCTCGACGAGCCCATGGCCGGGGTCAACCGCAGCCTGGCCCGTCACATCGAAGACGCACTGTCGGCTCTGCGGGACGAGGGCCTGACGCTGCTGCTGGTGGAGCACGAGCTGGGCTCGGTGGAGAGGCTCTGCGACCGGGTGCTCGTGATGGCCCAGGGACGCCAGATCGCCAGTGGCCACATGGGGCAGCTGCGGTCCCGCCAAGAAGTCCTCGACGCCTACCTGGGGGGAAGATAAGTGGTGACCTTCGCGTCCGATCAAACGGCCACGGCCAAGCAGCCGGGCACCAGCTACGACTGCCTGCACGTGACCGACCTGACGGCCGGCTACGGCGGCCCTCCGGTGATACAGGACATCTGCCTGGGCATCGACAAGGGCCAGGTCGCCGTGGTGGCCGGCCCGAACGGGGCGGGCAAGAGCACGCTGGTCAAGTCCATCGTCGGCCACCTGCGCTGCACCGGCGGCCAGGTCCGGGTGGGCGGCGAGGATGTCACCAACCGCAGTCCCGAGAAGATCGCCCGCGGCGGCGTGGGATACGTACCCCAGAACCAGGACGTGTTCGGGACCATGTCGGTGGTGGAGAATCTCGAGATCGGCGGCTACCTCCTGAAGAAGCGGGAGATACCGGCCCGCATAGGCGAGGTCTTCGAGAGGTTCCCCGCCCTGGCGGCCATGCGTCACCGGACGGTCGGGCGTCTCTCGGGCGGCGAGCGCAAGATGGTGGCCATCGGCCGGGTGCTCATGCTCAGGCCGTCCGTGCTGGTCCTCGACGAGCCCACCGCCGGCCTGTCGGTGTCCCTCACCGCGGAGCTGTTCGAGAAGTACATCCCGGCGCTGACCGCCACCGGCGTGGGCGTACTCCTGGTCGAGCAGAAGGCCACCGAGGCCCTGCGCAACGCCCACTGGGGATACATCCTGGTGTCGGGGCAGGTGCACGTCTCCGAACCGGCCAGCACCATCCTCAGCCGGCCGGATCTGGGCGAGGTGTTCCTCGGGGGGTCCACCTCGCTGGCCGGGGGCGACGACTGAGGTCGGCCGGCGCCGGCAAGGGGCCCCGCCCGGCCTGAGTAGGGTGGGTCCGGATCCTGACGTCAACCGCGAGGAGAGTCGTGTCCAGCCACGCCCGTAGCGAACGCCGAGCCCTGGCCGACCTGCTGTTGGAGGTCGGCCCCGATGCCCCCACCCTGTGCGAGGGCTGGTCGACGGGCGACCTGGCCGCCCACCTGGTCATCCGCGAGAGGCGCCCCGACGCCGCCGCCGGCATCCTGGTCAAGCCGCTCGCCGGCTACACCGAACGGGTCCAGAAGCAGGTTCGCCAGGGCCGGAGCTGGCCGCAGCTGGTGGAGACCATCCGGTCGGGTCCCCCGTTGCCGCTGCGTCTCGGCCCCGTCGACGAGGTGGCCAACACC
>JAKAXG010000414.1 GCA_021827225.1 Actinomycetes bacterium
GCTTAGTGTTCATGCGGCCGAACAACCGTCTCATGGCGTCGAGTAGTCACGGAACGACGATCCAGGCGCTGGGAGGTAGGTCGCGAAGACGTTGGGCATCGACAGGGACCTGACCCAGGTAGATCCAGTCGTCGTACTCAGGAGTTGTCGTAGGGCTCAGGTCGGAGGAGTAGTTCGGCTTGCATACCACCCAGTCATAACCGGCCCCGGCAATTCGCTCGAGTAGGTCGTGGAGCCGGTTGTGGACGCTAGCCCCAGAACAAGCGTTCGGATGTGCGTTCTGGGCTGAAAGTGTTGTGGGGGCTGGGGTTTCGGCTGGGTGAGCGGGACAGCTCGACGCGTTTGGGGTGATCGGCGGGGTGGGCGTAGGTCCGCGAGAACGCCCTTCGGGGGTGGGAGGATTCTGGTGTCTGAAGCCTGAAATATCCCGACCCGAGAAGGGCGTTTCGACATGAATGCTAGCCGGGGCCGGACCCGTGAGATGCGATTGCAGGCCAAGCGTCAGCGTCGCCAGCAGCGGCTGGCCGGGCAGGCCAGGGCGATCCGTGCCCGGCTGGCCGCGGCGGTGCGGGTGAATGAGACCGGCCCGGTCCTGGGTCGGCGCCGGCCGGTCCTGGATCTGGCCGAGCGGTCCCAAGCGACCGGCCATGGGGGCATGGCGGTGATCGCCGGGGTGGTGGCTCGGGCCGGGCTGGCCGGCGAGATCGATCAGCGGGTCCGGCTGTTGAGGTCGCACCGCCCGTATTTCGAGTCCGATCACGTGTTGAACTTGGCCTACAACTCCCTGTGCGGGGGGACGTGCCTGCAAGACATCGAGTTGCGCCGCAACGACCGGGCGTTCCTGGACGGGCTGGGGGTGGAATCGCTGCCCGATCCGACCACCGCCGGGGATTTCTGCCGCCGTTTCGACACCGCGGCCAAGGTGATGGCCCTCCAAGAAGCGGTCGCCGCCGCCCGCCAGAGGGTGTGGGCGGCCCAGCCGGCCAGCTTCTTCGACCAGACCGCTCGCATCGACGCCGATGCCACCATCGTGGCCACCAGCGGCGAGACCAAGACGGGAATGGACATCTCCTACAACGGGCTGTGGGGCTACTCGGCGCTGGTGGTGTCGCTGGCGAATACCGCCGAGCCGCTGTACCTGGGCCTGTCGGGCGCCAACCGGCCCTCCCATGAGGGGGTGGTCCCCCTCTTCGAACGGGCCGTCTCCGAGGTCCGCGCCGCCGGGTTCGCCGACGTGCTGTTGCGCGGCGACACCGACTACTCCCTCACCGGCTGCTTCGACGCCTGGAGTGCCCAAGGGGTGCGGTTCGTGTTCGGCTACGACGCCAAGGCCAACCTGATCGGCCGGGCCGAGGACCAGCCCGAGGAGGACTACCACCGCCTGGTCGGGCTGACCGAAACCGCCATGGACTGCCAGACCCGGGCCGAACAGATCACTGCCGGCGTCGCCCAGGCCCGGACCCGGCCGCACAACGTGAAAGCCGACGTGGTCTTCGAGCGGGCCTTCAAGACCATCCGCACCCTCGGCGAGGACGTCTGCGAGTTCTCCTACCGGCCGGCCAACTGCACCCGCGACTACCGCATGATCGCCCTGCGCAAGGACCTGCGCGTCACCGGCGACAACGTGCTGTTCGCCACCTTCAGATACTTCTTCTACGTCACCAACGACCACAGCCTTACCGCGGATGAGGTCATCGCCGAAGCCCGCAGCCGCTGCAACCAGGAGAACCTCCACGCCCAACTCAAATCCTCCCGGGCGCTCGCCTGCCCCGTCGATGCCCTCGAAGCCAACTGGGCGTACATGACCATGACCGCCCTGGCCTGGACCCTCAAAGCCTGGACCGCGCTGCTCCTGCCCGTCACCGGCCGCCACCGCCACACCCACCTGGCCCAGCAACGTGCCCTGCTGCGCATGGAGTTCCGCACCTACCTCCACGCCTTCATCAACATCCCCGCCCAAATCGTCACCACCAGCCGACAGACCCGATGGCGTCTCCTCGGCTGGAACCCGTGGACCCACACCCTCTTCCGCCTCCACGACAGCCTCTGAACCCCCCACCCTCCGCCCGTCCCCCCGACCCGGCCATCCCCACCTCAACAGACCACAGCCCAGGCACCGTCACACCCCGAAACGGTCAATGCTGGGGCTGACAACACCCCACAACCCCCCAAACCCCATATACCCCTAAGCCTGCAACACGAACTGGCCCCATACACCCGGCCACCCCCCGCAAGCGCTTATTTTGGGGCTAGCGATGGGCTGGGCTGCGCTCAGATCGACCCCAATGACGGCGTGAAGAGTGCCGACCAAGTCGTCGCGCAGGTCAAGAGGGTTCAGTGGGCAGACATCTGCGACGTACAACGCGGATCCGGTCCGCAAGTCACTCATGTGATCCGAGAAGTCGCTGGAGTGATCGGCGTCCGTAGACCAATAGGTCTTGAAGCCGAATCTGGGGTTGACCCGGTCTGTTCCTCTGAAAAGCCTCACGGAGGCTGATGAACTCCCGGCGGCGGTCTGTGACACTGGCAGCGGCTCCCCTATCCGTGGTCGTAGAGTTCGTTGAAGGCCCGCTCGATCCAAAAGACGTGGAAGGTGTCTTCCGACCGGACCCCGGCCATCGGTAGCAGTCCGTCATAGCGGAACACCATGATCTCCTCCTCCCCCTCGAAGGTCGGTGGCACGGCCGGCTTGAACTTGGCCGCTGGGAGGTACTCGTAGCCCAGCTTGTGGCGGTGCTGCTTCTTAATGTCCACCCAGGTCAACTGCGAGCGTCGATGGAGCGCCACAGCGAACGCGGCCCTCTGCTCTACCGATAGCTCGTCGAGCGAGTAGCCGTTCGCCAAGTGATGGAGGCAGAACCGAGGGGTTCGCTGGTCGTAGTTCGGCGCATCGGCGCCCTTCGGCTGGATGCCATGGTCACCCGCCTTCACCTTCGGTTTTCCGCCGCGCCGCCCAGCCAAAGTCAGAAGCCCTAGTTCTGCTTGCTGAACTCCGCTCGGATGTCTTCAAGCGGGATGACGGCGTGGCGGCGATCCGGCGAGAAGTGGTCCCGCCATGGGCGCTCGGCGTGGGTCATGTCCCGAAGGCGCCAGGCTGCGTACTGACCGTAGGCGTTCCAGACCTTGATGAGAAACTGGGTGGTGTCCTCGTCCACCTCTTCCCAAGAGAACGCGTCTTCTGGGAGGGTGATGTCGAAGGACCCCCAGTCCTTGAACATGTGATAGACGTCCGAAACGACCGGACCATGGGACCATGCTTCCAGCGGCTCGTCGAAGAGGGGCTCCCCGGTCGCGGCGAGGTAGTGCCCCTGCGCGTAGTAGAGCAGCTTCTGAAGCTTCAAGTTCGACCGATCAGCATGGCTGGCCTGGGCCCACGCAACGAACCACCGGGCGATCGTCTTCGCGCTGTACAACCACTTACCTCCCTTCTTCCAAGGCTATCTCTGTCGGACGTTACGAGTATGAGATCAAGGTGTGACAGGGACTCCCGGGCTTTCCTCGGGAGGAAGCTGTCAAACCGCTGTCACGGGCGAGGAAAAGCAGAGAGCCGGTGCTCTCGCACCGGCTCCGACCTGCACTTTCTGAGTGACGGGGGCTGGATTTGAACCAGCGACCTTCGGGTTATGGGCCCGAGGGCCGTACCGGCCACCGGCTGGCTGCCTGCCGGGGCCATACCCTGCGCAGGTTGCCTTAAGCGAGGGCCCGGAGCCCCTCTCGACTCGAGGGCCTGTGGTACGAGTGGCCCGGCGGCGGCCGCGTGCGAGCCAGGGCGGCATCACTCCCCCTTGTCCACCGTCCCGTTGCCGAACAAGGCCATCCCGATCTTGTCGGCGGCTTCTCGCTGCATGGTCGGGGTGACGTGGCTGTAGAGATTCGTGAAGAGGGTGGGGTCGGCATGGCCCAGCCGTTCGGCCGCGACCTTGGGCGCCACGCCGGTAGCCAGCATCAAGGTCGCGCTGGTGTGACGCAGGCCGTGGGCGGTCAGGCGGGGCAGCCCCAGCTCGGCGGTGTACTCGCCGAGCAGTCGTGACAGGTACTGGGGATGGTAGGGGCCGCCCTGGCGCCGGGTGAAGACGTAGTCGCTGTCCTGCCAAGACGACGCTGCGAGATGCTCCTCCGCCTGCAGATCCCTCTGCTTCAGCAGCACTCCTACCAGCCCGCTGTCCAGATCTACGGTGCGCACGGCGTCGCGGCTCTTGCCAGGCGACGAGACGGTCTGGTGGCCCAGGGTGGAGACGAACTCGATCACCCGCACCATCTGATTGTCGAGATCGACGTTGGGCCAGCGCAGCGCAACCAGCTCGCCGATCCGCAACCCGGAGCCCAGCAGGAAGGCCCATACCGGCCAGGTACGGTCGCCGTCCATCAGGGCCAGGAACTCCCGGGCCTGCTCGGGGCTCCAGTGCCGGGGGACAGACCGTCGGGGCCGGGGTCTGGGCGTTCCCACCATCGGGTTGATCGCCACCATCCCTGAGCTCACCGCCAGCTTGAACGCCCCGGCCAGCGGCGCCCGGGCCAGGCGGACGGTGTTGGCCGAAAGCGCCTTGCGGTCCTTGGTGCCCCCCTCCTTGGTGAGCTTTCGCTGCCAGGCCAGCACCATCTCAGGGGTGACCTCCCTCACCTTCTTGGCTCCGAGGTGCGGTCTGACGTAGTCGTCGGCGTAGTGGCGGTAGTCGAAGCGGGTCTTGGCGGACAGGCGGCCGTCGGCGTCGAGCCCGTCGAGGTAGAGGTCGAGCAGGTCACTGACGGTCAGGCCGCTCGGCGAGGCTCGGAGCTGTCCCCGGTCGGCCTGGGCCACCAGGTCACGGCGGGCCCGACCGGCCTCCGCCGCTGTCTTGAACCCTCGC
>JAKAXG010000415.1:0-1396 GCA_021827225.1 Actinomycetes bacterium
AGGCCGGGCCGGCCCCGGCGATGTCACCCCGGCCGGCCGCCACCCCCGGGCCGGCACCGCAGGCCGGGCCGGCCCCGGCGATGTCACCCCGGCCGGCCGCCACCCCCGGGCCGGCCGCCGCCCGCACCCCGGCCCCGGCCGGTCCCGCCGGTGCCGCCGGTTCCGTGCCCAGCCGGGAGGAGCTCACGGTGGCATGGGGGGACCGCATCCTGCCCGGGCTGCGCCCGGCGGTGAAGGTGTACGTGGCCAACGGCCGGTTCCTGCCGTCCGAGGCCGACGCCGCGGTCTACGCGGTGCCCGACCGGGGCCTCCTGGGCCGGGCCGAGCCCAATCGGGCGGAACTGGAGGCGGCCCTGGGCGCCCACTTCGGCCGGCCGGTACCGCTGAAGCTGGTCCTCGACGACGGCCCGGCCGCCGGGCCCCGTCCCGGGGACGATCCCGGGCCCCGGGAGGCGCCACCCGACGACGACCCGTCCGGCTACGACTGGGCGGAGCTGGAAGAAGCCCCGTCGGGGGTAGTCTCACCCGAGCAGCGCCTCATGGATGCCTTTCCGGGCGCGGAGGAGGTCCAGCCGTGAGCAGCGAAGAAGGCGCCGGATTCGACATCGGTTCGCTCCTGTCCCAGTTGGGGCAGGTCCAGCAGAACCTGCAGCAGGCCCAGGAGGCGGCCGCCGCCCAGGTGGTCGAGGGCCGCGCCGGCGGCGGGGCGGTGCGGGTCAAGGTCACCGGGGCCATGGAGTTCGAGGAGGTCCTGATCGACCCGTCGGTCGTCGACCCCGCCGACGTGGAGATGCTCCAGGACCTGGTCCTGGCCGCCGTGCGTGACGGCCTGGAGAAGGCCAGCAGCCTGGCCACCACCGCCCTGGGCTCGGCCGGCCTTCCCGGGATCCCGGGCCTGCCCGGCGGCGGGGGTCTGGGCGGCCTGCTGGGCGGCTAGGGCCGTCGCCGGATGTACGCCAACGCCGTCCAGGACCTGATCGACGAGTTCGGCCGGTTGCCGGGTATCGGCCCCAAGTCGGCCCAGCGCATCGCCTTCCACATCCTCAAGCTGTCCCCTGACGACGCCCTGCGCCTGGCCCGGGCCATCACCGTGGTCAAGGAGCGGGTGTCGTGGTGCCGGCGTTGCTTCAACATCGCCGAGGCCGCCGGGGAGCCCGCCGATGAGGTGGAGTGCGAGATCTGCCGGGACGCCCGCCGGGACCACACGGTGGTGTGCGTGGTGGAAGAGCCACGCGATGTGGTGGCCATAGAGAAGACCCGGGAGTTCCGGGGCCGCTACCACGTGCTGCAGGGCGCCATCAGCCCGATCGACGGGATCGGCCCGGACAAGCTGCGGATCCGCGAGCTCCTGGCCCGGCTGCAGTCGGAGGGCATCGAGGAGCTGATCCTCTGCACC
>JAKAXG010000415.1:1406-4837 GCA_021827225.1 Actinomycetes bacterium
GCCACCGCCCTGTACTTGGGCTCGCTGCTCAAGGACCTGCCGGTCAGGCTCACCCAGCTGGCCAGCGGCCTGCCCGTCGGCGGCGACCTCGAGTACGCCGACGAGATCACCCTGGGCCGGGCCCTGGAGGGCCGCCGCTCGCTGGGCGGCTGACCGGCGCTGAGCGGTCAGGAGGCCGGGTGGCGTCCCGGGTCGACCGCCTCCAGCAGGGCCAGCAGGGTGGAGTTGACCGGGGTGGCGATCCCGTGGGCCGCGCCGCGCCGGACCACCTCGCCGGTCAGGAACCGGTGCTCCAGGGGCCGGCCGGCCATCCGGTCGTAGAGCATGGAGCTGCCGGTCTGGTCCCCGTAGCGGCCGGTGCCGACCACCACCTGCTCGATCAACTCCTCCGCCAGGTCCGCCCCCTCGGCCCGGCCCACCGCCACCGCCTCCACCAGGATGCGGCGGGCCAGGTCCTCCATGGCCGGCTCGCGCACCACCCCGATGCGGCGCATGGTCAGGGCGGTCAGGGGGTTGGCCACCAGGTTCCCCAGCAGCTTGCGCCACGAGGCGGTGACCATGTCGGTCACCCCGCGTACCTCGAGGCCGCCGTCGGACACCGCGGCGGCGACCAGGTCCCGCTGGGCGGCCGGGACCACCAGCAGGTTCCCGGCCAGGTGCCGGACCCGCCCCTCGCCCAGCCTCTCGGCGGCCAGGTAGGCCAGGCCCGGTGCCACCGGGGTGCCCTCCGGCAGGTACGGGGCCAGCCGGGACCGGTGGTCCAGCCCGTTCTGTACCGCCACCACCAGGCTGGCCGGACCGCACAGGGCCGCCAGCCACCCGGCGGCCCCGGCCGTGTCGGTGGCCTTGACGGTGAGGAACACCACGTCGGCCGGGCCGCCGGCGGCCTCCGGTGAGGTGGAGATGCGCAGCGCCGGGGTCAGCTCCTCGCCGTCGCGCACCACGACCATGCGGGATATGGGCGTCCGTACGCACAGCTCCACGTCGTGGCCGGCGCCGGCCGCGGCGTCGGCCATCACCGCCCCGAGGGCGCCGGCGCCTATGACCGCGATCCGCAACGTCAGCCGGCGCGCACGACCAGGGCGTCGCCCTGGCCGCCGCCGCCGCACAGGGCGGCCACCCCGATGCCGCCGCCGCGGCGGCGCAGCTCGTGCAGCAGGGTGAGGGCCAGCCGGTTCCCCGACGCCCCGATGGGGTGGCCGAGGGCCACCGCCCCGCCGTTGGGGTTGACGATGTCGCCCGACAGGGCCAGGTCGTCGATAGACGCCAGGGCGACCGCGGCGAAGGCCTCGTTGAACTCGAACACGCTCACGTCTTTCACCGACAGATCGGCCTTGGCCAGGGCCTTGATCGTGGAGCGCGACGGCTGGGTCATCAGGCAGGTGTCCGGGCCGGCCACCATGCCGTAGCTGACCACCCGGCCGAGGGGCTCCACCCCGCAGCGGGCCGCGGCCTCCTCGGACATGACCACCACCGCGGAGGCCCCGTCGGAGATCTGCGAGGCGTTGCCGGCGGTGATGGAACCGCCGGCGGCGAACGCCGGGCGCAGGCCGGCCAGCGACTCGGGGGTGGTCCCGGGCCGGATGCCCTCGTCCTCGGCGACCACGATGGGGTCACCCCTGCGCTGGGGGACCTCGACGGCGACGATCTCCTCGGCCAGGATCCCCTCCTTGGTGGCCCGGGCGGCCCGCTCGTGGGACTCGGCGGCGAAGGCGTCCTGGCGCTCCCGGGTGACGCCGGGGAACTGCGGCATGTAGTTCTCGCTGTCCTTGCCCATGGCCTCGTGGCTGCCGGCGTCCTCGAGGCCGTCGTACATGAGGGCGTCGCGGACCTCGGTGCCGCCCAGCCGGTAGCCCTGGCGGGCGCCGAGCAGGAGGTGCGGGGCGTTGGTCATCGACTCCATGCCCCCGGCCACCACGATGTCGGCGTCACCGGCGGAGATCATCAGGTCGGCCTGGTAGATGGCGTTGAGGCCCGACAGGCACACCTTGTTGACCACGGCGGCCGGGGTGCTCATGGGGATGCCGGCGGCGGTGGCGGCCTGGCGGGCCGGGACCTGGCCGGCGCCGGCCAGCAGCACCTGGCCCATGATCACGTAGTCCACCGAGTCGGGGCTGACCCCGGCCCGCTGCAGGGCCGCCCGGATGGCCGTGGCGCCCAGCTGGGCCGCCGAGAAGCCGGCCAGGGCTCCGGAGAGCTTGCCGATGGGGGTGCGGGCGCCGGCGACGATCACCGATCCGGGCATGGGGGGCCTCCCTGGGGTAGCCGATGGTCTCCCCCCATTCTTACCGGCGGTGGGCCCCGGTGCCGAGGCCGGCCGTCATGCGGGCCGCCTCTGCGAATTGACATGATGTGTCATATGGACGGATCAACTCCCGGTTGCTCGACCACACGTGGTGACCGGTGCCCGAACGGCCCTGTTTGGCCCAGCACCTCAGTGGTAAATATCCGATGCTGATGGCTGCTGGCCAGATCACCCTCGGCGAGGCCGCCCGGCGTCTGGGCGTCCACTACATGACGGCCTACCGCTACGTGCGTACCGGCACCCTCCCGGCCCGGCAGTCCGGGGCCCGCTGGATGGTGGAGGAGGCCGATGTGGAGGCGCTGCGGGCCCCCAACGGGCACCCCAGGGCGGCGCGGGCGGCACGCGGCGCCGGGCCGACCCGGGGCCGCCGGCAGCTGATGAGCCGGCTGGTGGCCGGCGACGAGGCCGGGGCCTGGGCCACGGTGCAGACCCTGCTGTCGGCCGGGGCCGGCCCGGCCGACATCTACGTGGACGTGCTGGCCCCGGCGCTGCAGATGATCGGCGACGCCTGGGAGGACGGCAGCCTGCAGGTGGCCGGCGAGCACCGGGCGTCGGCCACCGCCACCCGGCTGGTCGGCCGGCTGGGACCGATGTTCGCCCGCCGGGGGCGGCCTCGCGGCACCGTGGTGGTGGGCATCGTGGCCACCGACCGCCACGCCCTGCCGGCCGCCATGCTGGCCGACCTGGTCCGCAGCGACGGGTTCCAGGTGCTCGACCTCGGGGCCGACACCCCGGTGGAGTCGTTCGTGGAGTCCGCCCTCGAGGCCAGCCGGCTGATGGCGGTGATGGTCGGGGCGACCATGAGGGATCTGAGCGGTGGCCTGGCCGACACGGTGGCCGCCCTCAAAGCCGCCGACGTGGGGGCCCCGGTGCTGGTGGGCGGGGCGGCCGTGCCCGACGCCGGGGCGGCCGCCTCCGTCGGTGCCGACGCCTGGACCGGCCCCGACGCCCGGTCCGCCCTGGCCACCCTCAACGAGGTGGTCACGCCGCGCCGACGGCCGGCCCGCCCGGTACCCTGAGCGGATGGCGCTGACAGAAGTCGACCACGTAGCCATTGCCGTCCGCGATCTCGATGCCGCCATCGAGTGGTACGCGGAGACGCTCGGCGCGCAGCTGTCCCACCGCG
>JAKAXG010000416.1 GCA_021827225.1 Actinomycetes bacterium
TCGAGGTAACCGAGCCCTCGACCAGCAACGTCCCCCCCGAGCTCAGGCGGCTCCGCCGACTTCTTCCCGACAATGCGGAGGTGGCCATCGAGCACGCCCGGCTGGGCCACAAGACGCTCGCCGTGCTGGTCGAGCTCAGACCTCGATATGTGAAGCTCGACCGGGCGGCCACCCACGGAATCGCCGGGGACCGGGCCCGCCAGGCCCAGCTGGCCACTCTGGTCCAGCTGGCGGCGGAATCGGAGTGCGAGGTGGTGGCCACCGGCGTCGAGTCCGAGGACGACCGGGCCGTTCTCCGCGAGGTCGGTGTCGCCCTCGGGCAGGGCTTCATCTTCGGGCGTCCGGCGGAGCTGGTCGATGCCTGACACCCAGGGTCCCCCGACTTCCGTGCCCGAATACGACGACGAACCCCGCCAGGCGATCTCGCCTCTCCGGGTCGTGGTGGCTCTAGTGGTGCTCATCGGCGCCGTCTACGGCGGTGTCGCCGGGGTCCGAGCGAAGCTGAACACCGCCGGCGCTGTCCCGGCATCCACCTGGTTCGCCCCCTACGTCGACGCCACCCTCACCCCGACCTACTCGTTCCAGGTTCCGTCGTCGAACCCGGCGGCCCAGACCGTGCTCGGCTTCGTGGTCTCCGATCCGGGCTCTACCTGCACCCCCAGCTGGGGCGGCTACTACACCCTCCCCCAGGCGGATCAGAGCCTGGCGCTCCAGGCCCGCATCGCCGAGCTCGGTCAAGAGGGAGCCCGGGCGATGGTGTCGTTCGGCGGCAAGGACAACACCGACCTGGCCGTCGGCTGTCACGACGTCTCGAAGCTGGCCGCCGCCTACGAATCGGTGATCGACCACTACCACCTGCAGGCCATCGATCTCGACGTGGAAGGGCCGGCTCTCAGCGACACCTCGGCGGTCGAGCGGCGGGCCCAGGCCATCCGCCAGGTGCAGCTCGACGCCGAGCGTCACCACCAGCCCCTCGCTATCTGGCTGACCCTCCCGGCGGAGTCCGACGGGCTCCAATCGGACGGGCTGTCGGTGCTGGACAGCATGCTGTCCGCCCGGGTGGACCTGGCGGGGGTGAACATCATGGCCATGGACTTCTCCCAGCCTCCGAGCGGTGCCAGCATGCTCGGACAGGTCCAGAGCGCGGCGTCCGCCACCCACGGGGAGCTGGCCGACGCTTTCAAGCGCTACGGCGTGCAGCTGACCTCGGCCCAGACGTGGCAGCGGCTGGGGGTCACCGTCATGATCGGCCAGAACGACGTGGCCGGCGAGCGGTTCGCGGTCAGTGACGCGCAGGGACTGGTCGCTTTTGCCAGGAAGACCGGGCTCGGCCGGGTGTCGATGTGGTCGCTCAACCGGGACAACCAGTGCGGCTCGACATTCGCCGTGATCGGGGTGCAGTCCGACACCTGCAGCGGGACGCCGCAGACGAAGCTGGAGTTCTCCCGCACCTTCGGCCAGTTGAAGGGGATCCTGTCGGTAGCGGAGGCGTCGGCCCTGCCGCCGGCTCCGGACACCAATCCGGCAGACGCCCCCTTCCCGCTGTGGTCGCCCACCTCCTCCTACCAGTCGGGATACAAGGTGGTGCGCAACGGCTACATCTACCAGGCCAAGTGGTACAACTCCGGCGAGGACCCGGCCGCCCAGGTGCAGAGCGTCTGGGACACCCCCTGGGAGATCCTGGGCCCGGTGCTGAGCGGGGACCATCCGGCGGCGCCGACCACGCTGCCGGAGGGCACCTACCCGCAGGTGGTCGGCCTCGACCAACTACTCGGCCGGTGACAAGG
Source organism: Actinomycetes bacterium (assembly GCA_021827225.1). The sequence continues at coordinate 1,788 of JAKAXG010000416.1, forward strand.
TCCTCTTCGCCGGCCTCGGCTACCAGGCCAAGTGGGCCAACCAGGGGGCGACGCCCGGGGAGGCGGTCACCGATCCGGGCGGCTCGCCCTGGTCACCTCTCTACAACATCCCCGGCGAGCCCACGGCGTCGTGATGCAGCAACGCCTTACCGACGGCGGCCGGGCCTGCCGGTGCGCCGGCGGGCGGTGATGACACCGAGCAGGCCGAGCAGCTCGGCTGCCAGCAGGAAGGCGAGCGCTACGCCGGTGGCGCCGGCAGGTAACCCCGGGCCGCCAGCCGGCGCATGAGCCCCCCGCCCGCCACGATCTCGACCAGCAGCGGCGGCAGGCCCCGGACCCGGCCGGACGCCCCGGTGGTCAGGTTGCGGTACTCGCCGGTGGCGATGTCGAAGGTGGCGGTGTCGCCCTCGGAGAACAGCTCGGTCACGCCCGAGACGGTGAGCGCCGGGAGGCCGGCGTTGACGGCGTTGCGGAAGAACAGCGAGTTGAACTCCTCGGCCATCAGCCCGGCTATACCCAGCATGCGGAACAGGTCGGCCACCGGCCGGGACGAGCCCACCCCGAAGTTCCGCCCGGCCACCACCACGTCGCCCTGCTCGACCAGGTCGGTCCATCCCGGCCTCACGTGGTAGAAGACGTGGCGGGCGGCCTCCGCCGGGTCGAGCTTCATGGCGAAGCCCGGGTACATGTCGTCGGTGTTCAGCCCGTCGCCGAACACCCAGACCCGGCCGGTTACGGCGGTCCCGGTCATGCCAGGCTCCTCGGGTCGGTGATGACGCCGGTGACCGCGGACGCCGCCACCGTGGCCGGTGACGCCATGTAGATCTCCGCCTCTGGGGATCCCATCCGGCCGGTGAAGTTGCGGGTGCTGGAGGTCAGGCACACCTCCCCGGGGGCGAGCACGCCCATGTGGTAGCCGAAGCAGGCTCCGCAGGTGGAGTTGGTGACCACCGCCCCGGCCTCGGCCAGGTCCTGCAGGTATCCCAGGCGCATGGCCTGGCGGTAGACCGACTGGGAGGCGGGGGTGACCAGCAGCCGCACCCAGGGCGCCACCGTCCGGCCCTTCAGGACCGCCGCCGCCACCCGCAGGTCGTCGAGCTGGCCGTTGGCGCACGACCCGATGAACGCCTGGTCTATGCGGCGGGGCTCGGACTGCGATACCGGGCCGCCGTTGCGGGTGACAGTGCCGGGTCGGGCCACGTACGGCTCGAGGCTCGACAGGTCGATGCGGCGCTTCTCGGCGTAGTCGGCGTCAGGGTCGGCCTCGGCCGGGCTGTAGTCGTCCACCCCCCGCTCGGCCAGGAAGTCGGCCAGCACGTCGTCCACCCCGAAGGTGGCGAAGTCGGCGGACAGCTCGGCGGCCTGGGTGGCGATGGTGCGCCGGTCGGACATGGGCACGCTGGCCAGCCCGGGTCCGCCGAACTCCAGGTTGGTGTTCGCCGCGTCCCCCCAGCGGTCGGCCAGGTAGAGGAAGACGTCCTTGCCGGCCACCAGCTCCGGGAGGGTCCCGTCCAACTCGTAGCGGATGGTCGGCGCCACCTGGTACCAGGTCTGCCCGGTGCACAGCACCGAGTAGACCTCGGCCGGCCCCAGACCGCGGGCGGCCGTGTTGTAGGCACCCGCCGCGCAGGTGTGGCTGTCGGTGCAGGCCAACACCTGCCCGGGGCGGGCCAGGCCGTTCTCCGCTATCACCTGGTGGCAGATGCCGTGGCGGCCCACATCGAAGAACCGCTCGATGCCGAAGTCGGCCACGAACCGGCGGGCGGCGGGGCCGGCGGCGGCGTCACGGACGGACGGGGCCGGAACGGCATGGTCCATAACCACCGCCACCCGGGTCGGGTCGGCGATACGCAGCGGTTGCACCCATCCGCCGGCGAACTGCAGGTCGATCAGGACGCACATGTCGACGTCCACGGTGACGATGTCGCCGGGCCGGACCTCCGACCGCCCGGACTTGGCGGCCAGGAGCTTCTCGATCATGGTCAGTCCCATCAGGCGCCGGCCCCGGTCTCGGAGAAGCGGTGCCGCAGGGCGTCCCACTCGGCCGCCCCCACCCGGGCGAACAGCCCGGCCGGGCTGCCGTCCCCGTCCCCCGGGGCGGTGGAGGCGACCGCCGCCCGCCTCGCCAGGTCGGAGAGGGAGCGATCGCAGGCGGCCACCACCGGCCCGAGGAGGGCCCCCGGGCAGATGGCCAGCTTGTAGCCCCAGTCCCGGAGCTGGTCGAAGCCGACGTCGGGCGAGCGGCCGCCCGGCACCACGTTGAACAGGCAGCGGCCGCCCACCCGCTCCGGCACGGCCCGGATCTCCTCGACGGTCTCGGGCGCCTCCAGGAAGACCATGTCGGCGCCGGCGGCCAGGGCGGCCCGGCCCCGGGCGACGGCTTCCTCGAAGCCGAGCACGGCCCGGGCGTCGGTGCGGGCGATCACCACCAACTCGTCGTCGGGTCGGCATTCCACCGCCGCCCGGATCTTGCGCAGCCACTCCTCCGCCGGGACCACCTCCTTGCCGGTCAGGTGCCCGCACCGCTTCGGAAAGGACTGGTCCTCGATGTGCAGGGCGGCCACCCCGGCCCGGGCGTACGCCCGCACCGTGCGGGCCACGTTGAGCTCGTTCCCGTAGCCGGTGTCCGCGTCGGCGATCACCGGCAGGTCCACCGCCTCGGCCAGCCGGGCGGCGTTGGCGGCCATCTCGGTCAGGGTGAGAAGCCCGTAGTCGGGGTAGCCGGCGGCGGCGGCCGTCCCGGCCCCGGTCATGTACAGCGCCCGAAAGCCGTGCTGGGCCACCAACCGGGCGGTGAGGCCGTCATAGGCACCGGGGGCGACCACCAGTTCGCCGGAGTCGAGCAGGGGCCGGAGAGAGGTCGACGCGGACATGGGTCGGTTGTACCACCATCGGGCGAGGGAGGAGCCGCCGGGGGCCGCCCACCGGGCCCGGCCCGCCCGGGCAGGTCGCCGGCGGGAACCCTCAGGCGGTCGCCGGGCGCCCGGAGCGGTCCACCCCGACCTGCACGTGCGGGCGGGTCTGCCACAGCGCCCAGGCGGCGCT
>JAKAXG010000417.1 GCA_021827225.1 Actinomycetes bacterium
GTCGACCCGGGCCACGCCTTCGCCGCCCTGGATCAGCTGCTTCTCCTCCTCGTCCACGGCTCCTTCGGCCAGGACCCGCTTGGCGTCGATGGTGAAATGCACCAGCAGCTCGCTGCCGAGGGCTTCGACCAGGTCGACGTCGCCCTCGATCACCGGTCCCCCGGAGCCGTCCTCGGCCGGTAGGTGCTCGGGACGCAGGCCGACCACGACCCGACGGTTGGCGAACCCGGCCAGGCCCGGGTGGGCCAGCCCCACCTGGTCGGGCAGGTCGATCTGCTGCGAGCCGAGGCGCATGGAGCGGGCCCCCTCGCCCAGGGTGGCCTCGTAGAGGTTCATGGCCGGCGACCCGATGAAGGCACCCACGAAGATGTTGATCGGATGATCGTAGAGGGTCTGGGGGTCGGCGCACTGCTGCAACACCCCGCCGCGCATGACCGCCACCCGGTCGCCCATGGTCATGGCCTCCACCTGGTCATGGGTGACATAGACCGTGGCCACCCCCAGCCGGCGCTGGATCCGACTGACCTCCGCTCTCATCTGCACCCGCAGCTTGGCGTCGAGGTTCGACAGCGGCTCGTCCATCAAGAACACCGACGGCTCCCTCACGATGGCCCGCCCCATCGCCACCCGCTGACGCTGACCCCCCGAGAGCTGACCCGGCTTGCGGTCCAGCCACTCGGTCAAACCCAAGATGTGCGCCGCCTCTTTGACCTTACGGTCGATCTCGTCCCTCGACAGCTTGCGCAACTTCAACGCGAAACCGATGTTGTCCCCCACCGTCATGTGCGGGTACAGGGCGTAGTTCTGGAACACCATGGCGATATCGCGCTCTTTCGGGCTGAGGTCGTTGACCACCCGATCCCCAATACGCAAACTCCCCGCCGAAATGTCCTCCAGACCCGCCACCATCCGCAAAAGGGTCGTCTTACCGCACCCCGACGGCCCGACCAGCACCATGAACTCCCCGTCAGCCACCCCCAGATCCACCTGCGTCACCGCCTGGAAACCATTCGGGTACACCTTCGAAACCTGCTCCATCTGCACCGCTGCCACTCTCAGGCCTCCTTGGATTGTGGGGGAACCGAACTCCCCGATGTCTGAACGACGATTGCTCTGCACGACCGGATCACGGCCGCTCCTCGACGACCCGGCGAGGGTGCGGTCGAGCGGAACGCCGGGCGACTGCCAGACTGCTGCGGTGCCCGAGACCTTCACCGATGTGCTGGAAGTCGATGTGGATCCCCGCTGGGCTCTGGTGCACGAGGCCGGCTGGCAGTCCTGGAGCCCGGAGGGCGTCTACCCGGTGTCGTCGGTTTCGCCCCGCCCGCACCGGCAGGTCTGGCAGACGATGGCCTTCCGGCCCGAGCGACCGGCGCCCGCCGGCGGCTTCCAGGGAGAGGGCCTCCTGGCCATCGACCCCGGGGACGGGGGCCCCGTGCGCCTCATCGCCGGAAGCGATCTGCGCTCCGAGGTGCCGTCGGTGCGGGCCGAGATGGTGACCGCGACCAGGTTGAAGGTGGCCGCGGACGGCCCGGTGACAGTCGAAGACCACGACGGGCCGCTGCCCGCAGCCCTGAAATGGTGGGCGGACGGGGTGGCCGGGGTCGATGGTGGCGGCCGCATCCGCAACATACCCCCCGTGTGGTGCAGCTGGTACTGCTACTGGCGTAATGTCACCGCTGCTGACGTTATGACCAATGAGGTGGACGCCCGCCGGCTCGACATCGGCGTGGAGGTGATCCAGATCGACGACGGCTGGCAGGCCGCCATAGGCGACTGGGACGCCGTCGATCCGCGCTTCGGGGATCTGGAGGCGACCGTCGGGGCGCTGCGGGATCGGGGCCGGTCGGTGGGCATATGGCTGGCGCCGTTCCTCGCCGTACCCGCATCGCGCCTGGCCACGGAACACCCGGAGTGGCTGGTGCCGGACGTGAGTGCGGGGTTCAACTGGGATGCGCCGCTGCGGGTGGTCGACGCCACCCATCCCGGTGCGGCCGAGTACCTGCAGGCATGCGTCGGCCGGCTGGCCGATCTGGGGGTCACCTACTTCAAGTTCGACTTCCTCTACGCGGCCGCCATGGAAGGGGCCCGCCACCTCGAGGTACCCGCCCTCCGGGCCTACCGGGACGGGCTTGGCCTGCTGCGGGATGCGGCCGGCCCGGAGGCCACCGTGCTCGGCTGCGGTGCGCCCCTCCTGCCCAGCGTGGGCCTGGTCGACGCCATGCGGGTGAGCCCCGACGTGATGCCCTCGTGGGAACCCCCCGACGGGGACGTCAGCCAGCCCGGCGGCCGCTCGGCGGCGCTGGCCGGCGCAGCCCGGGCCCACATGGGGGGCCGGTTCTGGGTCAATGACCCGGACTGCCTGCTGGCCCGCCCCGGGGTCGAACGCCGGGAGGAGTGGGCCCGGCATCTGCGCGCCGTGGGGGGCCTGATGTCCTCCAGCGACCCGCTGGCCGCCCTCGACCCCTGGGGACTGGCCGTCACCCGGGAGCTCCTGGGCACCAGCACCAGCAGCTGACCCGGCGAAGCAATCCTCATTCCGGGACACGCATCCCCCTCCTCCCTGTGGCGTGCGGCGTCCTGTTCGGTTCTGAAAGATTATGCGCAGATCCTTGCGGTAATGGTAGACCGATGTTATAAATCAGCGTTGTTACCGTGCGATTCTGCTCGGGCCGTTTGGATTGCTGTTCGTCTCTGATAGATCAGCGGCCACGGGGGGAAGCCATCTGAGACGGAGGAGGACTCCAATGACACGCATCGTGCGGCCGCGCTCGCGCTCCCGCTTGACCCTGGCCGGCGCGGCCACCGCCGCTTCCCTGCTCGCAGCCGCCTGCGGCTCAAGCGGTTCCGGCCACGCCGCGGCCGCGGCGGGCTCGGGCTCGGGGAGCGCCGGGGCCGGGTCCTCGGCCGGGCCGGTCGTGAACCTGACGTTCTGGAGCTGGGTTCCCGGCATCCAGGCATCGGTGAACATGTGGAACCAGACCCACCCCAAGATCCAGGTCCACCTGGACGAGACCACTTCGGGGGCGGCGGGCACCTACGCCAAGATGTTCAGCGCCCTGAAGGCGGGCAACGCCCCGGACCTGGGACAGGTGGAGTACTCGGTGCTGCCAAACTTCGAGCACGTCGGCGGCCTCACCGACATCGCCTCCTACGTCAACAGCTACAAGAACGACTTCCTCGGCTGGACCTGGAAGCAGGTATCGCTCGGCTCGGCCGTGTACGCCGTGCCCCAGGACATCGGCCCGGAGGCCCTCTTCTACCGGACGGACCTGTTCCAGAAGTACGGGCTCACCGTGCCCACCACCTGGCAGCAGTACCTGACGGATGCGCAGAAGCTGCACGCCGCCAACCCGAACGCCTACATCGCCGCCTTCCCGGCCGCCGACACCGGATGGTTCGCCGGGCTGGCGTGGCAGGCCGGCGCGGACTGGTTCACCACGTCGGGCAACTCCTGGGTGCTCAACTTCAACAGCAGCGCCTCCCAGCAGGTGGCCAACCTGTGGCAGCAGCTGATCAGCCAGCACCTGGTCAAGGTCGAGCCGGACTTCGCCAACGGCTGGTACAAGGATCTCTCCGACGGGACGGTGCTCACCTGGCCCAGCGCGGTGTGGGGGGAGAACACCATCCTGACCAACGCCGCCAGCACCTCCGGTGACTGGAGGGTGGCTCCCCTGCCCAACTGGGGTTCCACCCCGAGCGACGGTGACTACGGCGGGTCCACCACGGTGGTGTTCAAGGACTCCAGGCACCCCCAGCAGGCCGCCGAGTTCGCAGCATGGCTCAACACCGACCAGCAGAGCATCAGCTCCCTCATCACCAAGGGTGGCCTGTACCCGGCCGACGCCCAGGGAGAGAAGCAGCCAGCTGACAACTCACCGGTCGCCTTCTACGGGGGACAGAACATCTGGAAGGTCTTCGCCCAGGGTGCCACCGAGGTCAACACCAACTTCCAGTGGGGCCCGATCATGAGCACCACCTTCACCCAGCTCGGCGACGCCTTCTCGAAGGCGGCCGCCGGTAGCGGCACCCTGTCGTCGGCGCTGGCGTCCACCCAGTCCCAGACGCTGTCCACCATGAAGCAGCAGGGCTTCTCGGTGAAGGCCGGCTAGGCGGGAAGGGCCGGCGGTGACTGCTACGACGCAGGAGGCCGCAGTGGCCGTCGCGGCTCGACCGCGACGGCCCGGCGGCCGCAGGAGGGTGCCGGGCGCCGCGCTGCTGTTCCTGGGCCCCTTCGGGGTGCTGTTCACGCTCTTTTTCCTGGTGCCGATCGGCTACGCGGTGTACGAGAGCCTTTACCGGACGCGGGTATCGGGCCTCGGCCTCGGCCCGACCAGGACGGTCTTCTCGGGCGCGGCCAACTACGGCCAGGCGCTGCACAGCAGCAACTTCCTCACCGGCGTCGGCCGGGTGCTGCTGTTCGGGGCGGTCCAGATACCGGTCATGCTGGTCCTGGCCACGCTGCTCGCCTTGCTGCTCGACTCGACGGCCGCCCGCTTCCAGCGGTTCTTCCGCATGGGCTTCTTCCTCCCCTACGGGATCCCCGGCGTCATCGCCGCCATCCTGTGGTCCTTCCTGTACCTGCCCGGTCTCAGCCCGGTCGTCGGCATCTTCAAGAGCATCGGGTTCGGGTCCGTCAGCTTCCTCGGCGTGCACACCGTCCTGTGGTCCATCGCCAACATCGTCACCTGGGAGTACACCGGCTACAACATGCTGATCATCTACGCCGGCCTCCAGGCCATCCCGAAGGACCTGTTCGAGGCGGCCCGCATGGACGGGGCCAGCGAGTGGAAGGTAGCCACCCGGGTCAAGCTCCCGATGGTGTTCT
>JAKAXG010000418.1 GCA_021827225.1 Actinomycetes bacterium
CCTGCCCCGCAACGGGGCCCGGCCCCGCATCGAGGTGGACCCCGACAGCTTCGCGGTCCGCGTTGACGGCGAACTGGTCGTCGAGGCACCGGCTTCCGTCGTGCCCATGGCCCAGCGGTACTTCCTGTTCTGACGATGGAACCACGTAACCTCTCGACTCTGCTGATGCTGGCCGACGGCCGGCTGCCCTCGGGGGGCCACGCCCACTCCGGGGGGTTGGAGGAGGCGGTGCGGCGGGGCGCCGTCAGCGACCGGTCCGGCCTCGAGGCCTGGTTAAGGGGCCGGTTGCACACCGCCGGGAGGGTGGACGCAGCATTGGCCGCCGCCGCCGCCCACGAGGCCGCCGCCCGCCGGGACGGGAGGCCGGACCGCTGGGACGTCCTCGGCGCCGAGGCGGCCGCCCGGCTCCCCTCCGACGCGGCCCGCCGGGCCAGCCGGGCCCAGGGTCGGGGCCTGCTTCGCGTCGCGGTCTCCGCCTGGCCGGCGGCCTGGCTGCGCGACCTGCGCGCCGCGGAGCCGTCCGGTCCCCTGTGGCCGCTCGGGCTGGGCGCCGCCGCCGTCGCCGCCGGCCTGGAGGCCCCCGACGCCGCCCTGCTGGGCGCCTCGGCTGCCGTGCAGGGCCCCGCCTGGGCCGTCACCCGGCTCCTCGGCCTCAATCCGTTCGATGTGGCCGCGGTGCTGGCGGGACTGGCCGGGTCCGTCGACGCCGCGGCCCGCCAGGCGGCCGGTCGGGCCCGGGCCTGGCCGGCGGTCGACCTGCCGGCCTGGGGCGCCCCCCTCAGCGACATCGGAGCCGAGATCCACGCCACATGGGAGGTACGTCTCTTTGCATCCTGACCATCACCACGGCCACGACCACGCGGCGGCGCCGGGGGCCCGCTCCGCTCACCGCCTCTCCACCGCTCTGCGGGTGGGGGTGGGCGGGCCCGTGGGCAGCGGCAAGACCGCCCTCCTGACTGCCCTGTGCCGGGCGCTGGCCCCGCGCATCTCGGTCGCCGCCGTCACCAACGACATCTACACCGCGGAGGACGCCCGGATACTCCGCCGGGCGGCCGTCCTGCCCGACGAGCGGATCCTGGCGGTGGAGACCGGCTGCTGCCCCCACACGGCCATCCGTGACGACATCACCGCCAACCTCGACGCCATGGAGACCCTGGAGGGCCGCTTCCCCGATCTGGATCTGGTGCTGCTCGAGTCGGGAGGGGACAACCTGACCGCCACCTTCAGCACCGGCCTGGTGGACCGCCAGATCTTCGTCATAGACGTGGCCGGTGGCGACAAGGTCCCCCGCAAGGGAGGCCCGGGGATCACCGGCGCCGACCTGCTGGTCATCAACAAGACCGACCTGGCCCCCCACGTCGGGGCGGACCTCGGGGTCATGGAGGCCGACGCCCGGGCCCAGCGGGGCCGGCTGCCGTTCCTGATGACCAGCCTGGTCGAAGACCCCATGGCCGGGGCCGTGTCGGCCTGGGTGCTGGAGCAGATGGCTTGAGAGCCGACGTCCGCCTGACCGTGGGCCCCGGTCCCGGGTCGGCGACGCGCATCGAGGAGATGGTGGGCGAGGTGCCGATCGCGTGGCGGCCGGCCGCCGGCGCCGTCTACATGGTGGGCACGGCCGCCGCCCCGGTCGGCCGGGACCGGGTCGCTGTGACGCTCAGGGTCCGATCCGGTGCCCGCCTGGTCGTACGGTCCAGCGCCGCGTCGGTGGTCTGGGCCGGGACCGGGAGCCGCCAGACGGTGCGGGTGGCGGTGGAGGAGCGGGCCGAGCTGGTCTGGTGCCCGGAGCCGCTCATCGCCACCGCCGGCTGCCACCACCGCCAGGAGGCGGTGGTCGAGGTGGCCCCCGGGGGGCGCCTGTCGTGGCGGGAGGTCACCGTGCTGGGCCGGGCCGGGGAGGATCCCGGTCGGCTCGAGTCCTCGCTGCGGGTGACCGTCGGTGGCGCGCCGGTGTTGCACCATGCGCTCGGCGTCGGGACGGGTCATCCCGGATGGGACGGCCCTGCCGTGGTGGGACCGGCCCGGGTCGTGGCCCAGCTCGTCGTCGCCGGGGCCGGCACGCGGGATGTCGCCCCCGCCGCCGGGCCCGGGTGGAGCGTGACCCCGCTGCCCGGGCCGGCGGCCCTGGCGACGGTCACCGCCGGCAGCGTCGGGGCCGCCGAGTCGGCTCTGGCCGAGGCGTCAGACCATCTCAGCCGGTAGGCGCGGGCCCGCGCCGGGCGCAGGCGCGGCTGTCAGGGGCGGCCGGGAAGGACCCGGTCCAGGCCCCGGAGGATGGCCCGCTTCACCGACGCCGGGTCGGGGGCAGCGGCGATGGCCATGGTCGCCCCCTGCACCGCGGCGATGCTGACGTCGATGATGCTGGCGATGTCGGGATCCCCGGCCAGCTCGGGGGGCAGGACCCCGAGGGCTATGCGGTGGAGGTTGGCCCGGTGGGCCGGCTCGATCTCCCGCAGGGCTGCGGCCAGGTCTACGTCGGTGCGGGCCGCCACGTACAGCTCGATCACCGCCTGAAGGTCCGGCTGCTGGTAGGACTCCCACAGCAGCTCGACCGCCTCGGACACCGACATGTCGGCCCTGGCCGTGTCCTCGTACGCGGCGGTCACCCGGCCGAAGAGGTGGGCTGCGGCGGCCGCCAGCAGCTCTCCCTTGCTGGCCCAGTGGCGGAACAGCGCGCCCTGCGACACCCCGGCCCGCTTGCAGATCTCGGTCGTCGAGGTGCCGGCGTATCCCCGCTCCACCAGGTTGTCGATGGTGGCGTCGAGGATCGCCGTGGTGGTCGCCAACCGGCGCTCGGCCTGGGTCCGCCGGCGGGCGGGGACGCTCACGCCGCTGCGGTCGCGGGCGCCCACCCCGGTCCGGCCAGGAGGTACCCGGCCCGCTGCCTCCACGACCGGGCCCGGCGCAGGTCCCGGCCGATGGCGATCCACTCGTGGGAGACTATCCGCAGCGGGTGGTGCGACCCGATGTTCGAGGTGAGCCCGTAGACGACCGGTTCGGTCTCGGGGGTGAAGGTCTTGAACCACCGGTCCCACACGATCAGGATCCCCCCGTAGTTCCGGTCGAGGTAGGCCCGGTTGCTGCCGTGGTGCACCCGGTGGTGCGACGGGGTGTTGAACACCGCCTCGACGGGCCGGGGCAGGCGGTCGATGGCCTCGGTGTGGATCCAGAACTGGTAGATCAGGTTGACGCTGTAGGCCACCGCCATCATGGTGGGGCTGACCCCCAGCAGCAGGACCGGGAAGAGGATGGGCGTCTTGAACGGTCCGGTCCACTCCTGGCGCAGAGCCGTCGAGAGGTTGAAGTAGCGGCTGGAGTGGTGGACCACGTGCCCGGCCCACAGCAGCCGCACCCGGTGGCTGAGCCGATGGTCCAGGTAGTAGAGGAGGTCGACGCCGACGACGGCGACGGCCCATCCGGCGACCCCGTGGCCGACGTGCACCAGGGGGTCCCTGCCGACGGCTCCGGCGGCCAGGGCCAGCAGGGGGGCGGTGGCCGCGCCGAGGACCACGGAACCCAGTCCCATGGCCAGGCTGGCCCAGGTGTCCCTGGGGGCGTAGCCGGCTCCGCCCCGCCGGGCCAGGTGCCCGCGCAGCGCCAGCATCTCCGCCAGCAGGGATGCGATGAAGAACGGGATGGCGGCGGCCAGGAGGCCCGAGTCGTTCATGTCGCTGACCCTACCACTTAGATCGTGACTTGTCGCTATCTATAAGGGCAGGACTGCTGGCCCGGGCCCTGCTGACCGCTCAGTGGGGGCGCCGGCGGATGATGCCGACCATCTTGAGGTTGATCCGGACGAACCGCCACACCTGCCACGGGACGAAGGTGCGCAGGAAGACCGTGGTGCGGGTGGGGCGGGTTACATAGGACTGGCGGTCCTCCGGCGGCCCGACGGGATCGGTGGGCGTCACCGTTCACTCCGGGATCAGGGGCCAGCCCGGACGGAGCTTGGCCTTGTAGATGAACAGGTGGTGCAGGAGGATCTTGACCCAGTGGCCGGCCAGGCCGATCTCCCCGAACGTGCGCTTGGGGTCGCGCCCGTAGCGGGGGTAGCGGTCGAAGTCGGGAACCACCGGGAATACGGTCATCGACGCCGCGGTCCCGGTGAAGGGGTTGGCGCCCGCCGATGCCACGCACGCCGCTCCCATCTCCGCCATCGACGCATGGCCGGTCGGGCCGTCAGCGCCGTTGACCATGTCTACGACGCTGCGGGCGACGGTCTTGCCGATCTCCGCCGAGGGCATGCCGGTGCGCGGTGGGGCCGGGGCGATCAGGGTGCCGCGGGGGCTGGTGCGCGGCCGGGAGATGGCGTGCGGCGGAGCGAAGGCGATCCCGGCGGCGAAGATGTTTTGGTACTCGGGGCTCTGGTAGGTGCGGGGCCAGTCGGCGGCCTTCCACTGCTCGTAGGGCTTGGAGCCGTAGTCGCCGTCCACTCTCATGAAGTCATTGGCCAGGAACAGGCGGGCGGTGATGTCGCCGCCGGCCCGGTCGAAGGCCTTCAGCCCCACCCCCGAGAAGGGAGGCAGCAGCATGGCGAAGTCGAACGGCTGCTCGCGCTCGTCGCCATCCAGGGTCTCGTAGAACACCCGGTCCGGCTCCACCTTCTCGACGTGCGCCCGGGTGATCCACTCGATGCCCCGTTCGGCGAAGAGGGAGGCGGCGAAGACGCTGCTCGGTATGACGTAGCCGGCCCGGGTGAGGTGCATCCCGCCCATCCCGAAGTCACCCAGCTCGTACTCGTTGGTGATCCACACGATGTCCGCCCGGTCCCGGACGCCCCGGGCCCGCAGCTCGAACTCCAGGTTGACGATGTACTCGAACGCCGCC
>JAKAXG010000419.1 GCA_021827225.1 Actinomycetes bacterium
CGGTGGCTCCCGGTCGCCACCGCCGGGGCCTGCGTGGTGCTGGCTCCCACCGGTCAGATCAACATCACCTCCACCGAAGGCCCCTACGTGACGGCCGGATGGCTGGCGGTGGCCCTGGTCACCGCCTACCGGTTCCGGACCCGGCGGGGCGGCCCGGAGCACCAGGAGGAGGCGCCCGGACGGCTCGCCGCGGCGGTTGCCCCGGCGGAGAGCCTCCTGTAGGGTCCCGTCGATGCAGCACGGCTCCCGGCCGGCCGGGTGAGCGCCCCACCGAGCAGCGCCGGCCCGCAGCCGTGGGCTGCGGTCGCCGCGGCCGAGGGAGACGGGGCGTTCGAGGTCGACATGGACGCCGAATTCCAGATCGCGGACGGCGTCTGCAACGGCGGCTACGTGCTGGCCGTCATCCACCAGGTGGCCCTCGCCGCCCTGCAGCGGGTCGGCTCGGCCACCACCTCGGCACTCGCCGTCTCCAGCCAGTTCCTGGCCCCCACCGCCCCGGGACCGGCCACCGTCCGGGTGACGCGGATGCACACCGGCCGGTCCCTCAGCCGGCTGGACCTGGAGCTCGACAGCATGGGGCGCACCGCGGTGCGGGCCGGCCTGTCGTTCCTCGTCCCGGCCGGGACGGCCCCCGCCCTGTGGCGTTCGGTCGATCCCCCGACCCTGCCCGCGCCGGGATCGTGCCGCCCCATGCCGGAGATGCGGGCCGACTCGCTCCCCTGGCCGTCGATGTACCGGAGCCGTATCGAGTTGCTGGTGGACCCGGCCACGAGCGGGTTCTTGGACGCCGCACCGAGCGGGCGCGGCGCCATCACCACATGGTGGTCGGCCCGGGAGGACCGGGTGATGGACGCCGGCCTGCTGCTACTCGCCCTCGACGCCATGCCCCCCGGCACCATGGAGCTGAACCGCGACGTGGGCCGCACGCCGACCGTGCAGCTCGAAGCCCGCCTCTACGCCGACGGGCCGGCCCTGCAGTCGGTCAACGGACCGCTCATCGCCCGCCAGCAGGTCCTGACCGCCGGCCGGTTCACCGCCGACCAGGTGTGCGAGGTCTGGGACCGCTCCGGCCGGTTCCTGGCGTCCGCCACCCAGATCAACTGGCTGGTCTGACCGCAACCAGCCGGGCTCGGGCCCGGTCCGACCGTAGGGTGGGTCCATGGAATTCGGCATCGGCTACTTCGCCACCCACGACGCCATGGACCCCGCCTCGCTGGCCCGGCTGGTGGAGGACCGGGGGTTCGAATCCCTGTTCTTCCCGGAGCACACCCACATCCCGGCGTCGCGGGTCAGCCCGTACCCGGGCGGATCGGAGCTGCCGAGGAAGTACGCCCACACCTTCGATCTGTTCGTCGCCATGACCGCGGCGGCCACCGCCACCACCCGCCTGCGGATCGGCAGCGGGATCTGCCTCCTGATCGAGCGCGACCCGATCACGACGGCCAAGGAGGTGGCATCGGTGGACTTCCTCTCCGGCGGGCGGGTGGAGTTCGGGGTCGGGGCCGGGTGGAACAGGGAGGAGATGGAGAACCACGGCACCGACCCCCGCAGACGCATGGCCGTCCTGCAGGAACGGGTCGAGGCCATGAAGGCCATCTGGACCGAGGACGAGGCCAGCTACGCCGGGGATCACGTGAACTTCGAGCGGATCTGGTCGTGGCCCAAGCCGGCGCAGCGACCGCACCCCCCGGTGATCGTCGGGGGCAACGGACCGACGGTCACCGACCGGGTCAGGTCCTTCGGGGACGCCTGGATGCCCAACTACTCCCGCAACGGGATCCTGGAGCGGGCCGCCGAGCTGCGGGCCGGCGCCGACCGGCGGATCAGCCTTCAGGTGATGGGCGTGCCGAGCGACGCCCGGGTGATCGCCTCGTTCGAGGAGGCCGGGTTCGACCGGGTCGTGCACTGGATCCCCTCGGCCGGGCGGAGCCGGATCGAGGCCGACCTGGAGCAGTTCGAGGCGGCCATCGCCGAGGCCCACGGGGAGTAGGAGGGGCGGGCCACCCGCCCGCCCGGCGGGAGGGGCGCGCTACCGGACCGGCAGAGCGGCCGGGCCGCCGGCCAGCACCGCAGCCACGTCGGCCATCTCCGTAACCACCACCGACGCGCCGTCCAGCCGGGCCTGCGGGGTCACCGCGGCGAAGCCGATGACGGCCATGCCGGCGGCCCGGGCCGCCTCCACCCCCAGTGGGCTGTCCTCGACCACGACGGTCTCCGCCGGAGCGACCCCCATGCGGGCCGCGGCGTGCACGAACAGGTCCGGCGCCGGCTTGCCCCGGGCCACGTCCGAGGCGCTGAACACCCGGCCGGCGAACCGGTCCCACAGGCCGGTGAGCCGCAGCGCCCTCTCGATCCGCTCGTGACTACCGGACGACGCCACGCAGAACGGGATGGCCGACTCCTCGAGCCGGTCCAGCACCGCCCCGGCACCGGGGACCGCCCTGAGCCCGGCGTCGAACGCGGCGAACAGGTCGCGGTGGTAGCGGGCCTCGAAGTCGGCTGGCAGACGCCGGCCGGATCGGGCCTCCACCAGTTCCCGGACCCGCTCGATGGTCCCGCCCAGGTAGCTCTCGACGCACTCCTCGAAGCTGGTCGGCCGCCACAGCTCGCTCAGCAGGCGGGCCAGCACCCGGTTGGCCAGGCTCTCGCTGTCGACGAGAACCCCGTCGTTGTCGAACACCACCAGCTGCCACGGCACGGCCGGTCAGTCTGGCATCCGCCGCCGTTAGCGTGAAGCCATGGCCCACACGACCGACGCGATTGCGGAGCAGATACTGAGGACCTACGCCACCATCACCGTGGTGGGAGCCAGCGCGGATCCGACCAAGCCGGCCCACTACGTACCGGCCGACATGCAAGAGCACGGCTGGAGGATCGTGCCGGTCAATCCCCGGGAGGAGCGGATCCTCGGGGAGCCGGTGTACCGGACGCTGGCCGACGTGCCGGGCCCGGTGGGCCTGGTCAACGTGTTCCGCCCGTCGCGCGACACCCCTGAGGTGGCCCGACAGGCGGTGGCAGCCGGGGCACCGGCCCTGTGGTTGCAACTGGGAATCTTCTCAGCCGAGGCCAGGGCCATCGCCGAGCAGGCCGGGCTGCTGTACGTGGAGGACCGGTGCCTGCTGGTCGAACGCCGGCGCCTGGGTCTCGACGCCCCGTCACCGGCCCGGGGACGGGAACCGGGTTTGACCCCGGGAACGGCCGGGTAGCGCCAGGCGATTGCCAGCTACGGGAGGATCGCATGGCTCGGATCTTGTACAAGCCGCTCGGGTTGCTCTTCGGGGTGTTGGGCGGGGTGGCGGCCGGCGCGGTGTTCAACCAGATGTGGAAGCTGGTCGCCGGCGACTCCGACGCGCCCAAGGCCACCGAGAAGGACCGGGGCTGGGGCGAGGTGCTGCCGGCGGCTGCCCTGCACGGGGCGGTGTATGCCCTGGTCAAGGCGGCGGTGGACCGGGGCGGGGCCACGCTGTTCGAGAAGGCCACCGGCGAGTGGCCCGGAGAGCCGCACTCCGGCGATCCGGCCCCGGCGACCTGAGCGGAGCAGGCGGGTCAGCGGCACTGCCCCGGCACCGCTGACCCGCACGTGACAGGCGGCTACGCCACGGACAGCTGGAGCCGATCCCAGAACCTCAGGTTCCGGCACTGCTCGAGATAGCCCTCGGCACCCACGTCCTCCAGGTCGACGAACCCACCGTCGCGCCGCGGGCCGATCCCCGCCGCCTCGAACAGCTCCCCGGCGCCGGCGGTGTAGCCGATGTACTTGCAGTGGGCGTAGGCGTCGGCGACGAAATCGCGGGCCGAGGGCAGGGCCGCCATCTCCGAGGCGCCGGCCCCGGAGGCGAGCAGGGCCACGGCGTCGTAGAGGACCGACGGGGCCCCGTCGATCCTCTGGTCGGCCGCCGGGCGGGAGCCGTCGGAGGCGACCGCCCCGCCGACTGTCGCAGCGACCAGCTCCACGGTGACGCCCTCGCGCTCGGCGGCCGAGCGGAGGCGCTGCAGGATCCCGGCGTCGAACCCGTCGGTCACGAGCACGCCGAGCTTGCGACCCCCGAAGGTGGCGGGCCCGTGGCCCACGATGCTGAGCGCCGGGGAGACCGCCAGGTCGGTGACCGGCTCGCGGGCCGGCTCCCGGCGCTCGGGGAGATCCGCCATGCCGAGCCCGTCGGCCACGGCTCGGGCCACGTCGTCGCCGACGTTGCGCAGGCCGGCCACCATCCGGGCCCGGATGTCGTCGCGGTCGCACTTGCTGAGCTCGAACACGAACGCCTCGATGATGTGGCGGCGCTCCACTTCGGTCTGGCTGACGAAGAACTGGCGGGCCTGGCTGTAGTGGTCGGCGAAGCTGTCGGCTCGCAGCCGCCGCTTCGGACCGAGCTGGCTGCCGTCGGCGGTGTGGAACCCGCGTTCGGGGTCCTCGCGGGGGCCGCCGATGGCCGGCTCCCAGGAGTTCGGCTCGTAGTTGGCCCGGGAGGTGGGGTTGGTCATGGCCATGTGGCCGTCCTGCTGGAAGTGGGCCACCGGGCACCTCGGGGCGTTGACGGGCAGGTGGGTGAAGTTGGGGCCGCCCAGGCGCTTCAGCTGGGTGTCGAGGTAGGAGAAGTTGCGGCCCTGCAGGAGCGGATCGTCGGTGAAGTCGATGCCCGGCACCACGTTCTGGGTGCAGAACGCGGCCTGCTCCGTCTCGGCGAAGAAGTTGTCCACCGTGCGGTCCAGCACCATGCGCCCGACCCGGCGCACCGGCACCTCCTCCTCGGGGATCAGCTTGGTGGGGTCGAGGACGTCGAAGCGGAATCGCTCGGCGAAGTCCTCGTCGAAGAGCTGGAGGC
>JAKAXG010000420.1 GCA_021827225.1 Actinomycetes bacterium
TGGGGGTCGGCACCGATGTGGGGGCGTGCCCGGCGGCGGGGGTGGAGTTGGCGGTGTTGAGCCCGGTGCTGGACTGCGAGCCGGGGTTGGTCGGCGGGCCGCTCGGGTGGCTGGTGGAACCGGTCGCCGACGTGGGGGCGGCCGGGTGGGAGGCGGGCTTGGTGGTGTCGGTGGGCATCTGAACCGGGAGGACGTCCCCGACTGCGTGCGACACGGCGTTCTGCACCGGGGCGGGTAGCACCCCGGCGGCTCCGGCCGCGGTCACGGCCCCGGCCGCCACCGCGGCGGCGAGGCCGACCTTGGCGGCCGCGCTGGCCATGCCGACCTTGGTGAACAGGGCGGTGAGGAAGGTTGAGGTTGCCACGAGCGGTCTTCTCCATTTCGGTAGCCCGGACGCCTCGGCACGAGGCCCGGTGGCTTTGCTGGCTGCCGTCGCCGACAGGTCGCCTTTATCGATGGTGAGACCGTCAACCAGGATTCGGGCCAGATCCCCGGTGGGGGAGGGGGCCGGACCGGTGGCCAACGCCCGGACCGACTGGGCGAAGGCCGTGAGGTCCTCGTCCCCGGGAACCTGCTTCCCGGAGAAGAAGGCCTCGAGGCTCTTCTCGCTCAGCGAACGGGGCTTGCGCATCTCGTCTGCGTAATCGTCGCCACCGCTCACCGGGATACGCCCTCCTCCAGATTCTTCTTCAGCATCTCCTTCCGCAGGCAGTCCACAGCCCGGTGCTGCAGCGCCTTGATCGCCCCCGTGCTCTTCCCCAGCGCGGACGCCGTCTCCTCCAGGCTGAGATCACCGGCCAGGCGCAGCAGCACCACGTCACGCTGGTCGGCCGACAGGCGTTCGCACAAGGCCATGACCGTCTCCCCGCTCAGGCGGGCCAGCACCTCACCTTCGGTGTCGTCCCCGCCGGCCAGATCGAGAGCCGACGCGTCGACCTCAGCCGGCTGCGGGCGCCGGGACCGTCGCCGGCGGTCGTCCACCACACGGCGGTGGGCGATGGCGAAGGTCCACGACCGGAACGCCTGCTGGTCGCCCCGGAATCCGGCCAGGTTGCGGAACGCCCCCAGGAACACCTCGCTCGACAGGTCCTCGGGGTCCTCGACGCCCTGGAGGCGCAGGTAGCCCACCACCGCCGGGGCCAGCCACCGGTAGAGCGCCTCCAGCGCCCACGCCGCGCCCAGCCGGGCGGCCGCGAGCACATCGGCGAACGCCTCCGCTGACAGATCCGCCGAACGACCACTCATACCACAGGAAATATCGAAGCGATGAGGCCCGAGGTTGACCTATCGGTCGGGGCTGCCGGCAGGGCAGGCACCCGACCGGGCCTCGACGCGCCCGACCCGCCAGTGGGGCGGTGGTTCGGCTCCCCGTTAGCCTGGAACCGGTGAGGGATCGAATGTGGCCTCGTCCGGTGCCGCTCATCGGTGACACGACCTCGGCGGCCGGCCGGTCGGCCCAGCCGGCCGGGTGGGCCTTCGACCCGGTGACCGTGGACGGGCTGCACGCCGTGCTGGGGGCCCGGCGTGACGTGCGGCGTTTCCGCCCGGATCCGGTCCCGGGCGCCCTGCTGCGCCGGGTGCTGGGAGCCGGTCACCAGGCGCCGTCGGTGGGGCACTCGCAGCCGTGGCGGTTCATCGTCGTGACCGAGCAGACGGCCAGGGACCGCGCCGCGCTGATGGCCGACCGGGAACGGCTCCGCCAGGCGGAGCAGCTGACCCCTGACCGCCGGTCCCGCCTGCTGGACCTGCAGCTCGACGGGATCCGCGAGGCCCCGGTCGGGGTGGTGGTGGCCTGCGACCGCCGGGCGCCGGCGGCCGGGGTTCTCGGCCGGGCCACCTTCGTCGACGCCGACATGTGGAGCTGCGCCTGCGCGGTGCAGAACATCTGGCTGGCGGCGCGTGCCGCCGGGCTGGGACTCGGCTGGGTGACCCTCTTCCGGCCCGACGACCTGGCCGGCCTGCTCGGCCTGCCGGACGGGGTGGAGACCCTCGGCTGGCTGTGCCTGGGCTGGCCCGACGAGCGACCCCCGGACCCGGGCCTGGAGCGCCACGGCTGGTCGCAGCGGTTGCCCCTCGACGAGGTGATCCTGGAGGAGCGCTGGCCGGCCGGCACGGAGCCGGCCCGTCCGGTGTCCCACCTGGCCGGTCCCGACCAGTCGGCGGTGGTAACCGGCCGGGACAGCGGGGACGACCTGCTGGCCGTTCCCGGGTCGCTCGGGGTCCTCGACTCGACGGTCAACCGGGTCCTGGCCCTCCGGCCGGACCCGCCGGCCGGGGGCACTCTGGTGGTGGCGGCCGGCGACCACCCGGTGACCCGCCACGGGGTGTCGGCCTATGACCCCTCCGTCACCGCGATGGTCCTGGAGGCGACCCGGTCCGGGGTCTCGATCGGGGCGACGACCGCCCACCAGGCCGGCCTGGGCGTGCTGGCTACCCGGGCCGCACCGGCCGGCCCGGCCGGCGACCTGGTCGGGTCCGACGCTCTCACCCCGGCCGATGTCGACTCGTTGGTGAGCGAGGGAGAGGAGATCGGCGACCGCCTGGCCGGCGCCGGGCTGATCTGCCTCGGTGAGGTCGGTGTCGGCAACACCACCGTCGCCGCCGCCCTGGCCTGCCTGCTCCTCGACCTGGCCCCGGAGGCGGCGGTCGGGATGGGCTCGTCGTCGGACAGCGCCATGGTCGACCGCAAGCTGGACGTCGTCACCCGGGCGGTGAGCCGGGCCCGGTCGGATCACGGGAGCCGGGCCCGCCTGCCCCGGCGCGCCCTGGCCGCCGTCGGCGGTCCGGAGATAGCGCTCCTGGCCGGTGTGGCCCTCGGAGGTTCCAGGCGGCGGGTGCCGGTCGTGCTCGACGGTCTGGTCACCTCGATCGCCGCCCTCGTGGCGGTGCAGATGGAACCGGCTGTCCAGGCGGCCCTGGTCGCCGGGCAGCGCAGCCGCGAGCGGGCCCACGGGCGGGTGCTGACCGAGCTGGGGCTGGAGCCGCTGCTGGAACTCCGGCTCCGGTCGGGGGAGGGGGTCGGCGCCTGCCTGGCGGCACAGATGCTGCTCACCGCCCTGCGGGCCCGGGCGGCCGCAGCCCGGGTGTACGAGCGCTGACGGCTGGGTCCAGGGCGATGACCGCCCCGTTCGGCACCGGCCCGGTGACGTCCTGGTGGTGGGCCTTCCCGCTGAGGTGGGCCAGCAGGCAGCGGATCGTGTCCCCGTGGGTCACGATCACCGTCACCTCCGTGGTGTCCAGGTCGTCGAGCGCGGCGGCCACCCGCTGTGTCACCCGGCGATCCGGTTCGCCGCCTGCGGCGGGCCCGGCGGCCAGCGCAGCAGCGGTCTCTTCGTAGCCGAGTCCCTCCAGCCGGCCGAGCCCCTGCTCCCGCCAGCGCCGATCGACGTGCAGCGGTACGCCCAGCGCGCCGGCCAGGATCGCCGCGGTCTGCGCCGCCCGGGCCAGGTCACTGGTGACCACCGACGTGGGCGGCCGGCCCGCCGACCCGGCATCGGCGCGGATGGCCCGGGCCGCGGCCCACGCCTGGCGCCGTCCCAGCCCGGTCAACCCCGGGTGCGGGATCTGGCCCTGGGTCCGGCGCAGCAGGTTCCACTCGGACTGGCCGTGACGGACCAGATAGATCACCGGTCCGGCACGGCCCGGCGGAGCAGGTACGTGTCCATCGCCCATCCCCGGCGGGCCCGGATCTCCGCCCGGCGGGCCACGATCGTCTCCGCCACCTCCGCCAGCTCTCCCGCCACGATCACCTGGTCGGGCCCGCCCAGATCCACCCCCCAGTAGATGCGCAGGCCCGCAGGGTCGATGTCCCGGAACGAGCAGCGGCCGTCGAGCATGACGACCACGTCGTCGCAGCCGGCCGGGAACCCGTCCTCGGCCAGCCGCCGGCCGGTCGTCACCTGAAGCGGCCGCCCGACCCGGGTGAGCGAGATCCGGTGGGCGGCGGCCAGCATCTGGATGCTGCTGATGCCGGGCACCACCTCGACATCGAGGCGCCCCGCCCGCCGCCCGGCGTCGAGCACCCGCAGGGTGCTGTCGTAGAAGGCGGGATCGCCCCACGCCAGGATGCCCGCCGTCCGGCCCGGCTGGAGGTGGGCTTCCACGGCGTCGAGCAGCACCGCGCCGCGCGCGGCCGTCCAGTCCCGCACCGCCCGCAGGTAATCCCCGGCCAGGCGGTCCCGGGCCGGGTCGGGAACCTCCACGAACCGGTAGGAGCCGGCGCCGATGACCGACCGGCACAGGTCCCGGCGCAGCGTTGCCAGTTCGTCCGCGGCGGATCCTTTTTCCAGGACGAAGAACACGTCGACGCTGCGCAGAGCGTCCACCGCCTCCGCTGTCAGGTGACGGGGGTTGCCCATCCCCACCCCGATCACCTTGACCGTCGTCATGGCCCGCCTCCGACGGCGGCGGCCACCGTCACGTACCGGCTGGTGCGCTTCGGGACCACGATGCGACTCCCCGGTCCGGCGGCGAGAAGCGCGGCCGCCTCCGCTACCGGTGGGGCGGCCAGCCTGGCTGCCGCCGGTCCTGGCCGGCTCGCCACGGTGACCGCCTCCAGGTCGCTGGCGTCGAAGCCGACCACGGCGGGGCCCAGGCAGGCCAGCCGCTCGTCGTCGGCCAGGCGGGTGATCGTCCCGATGACCGCCACCTCCCCCCACGCCCATCCGGCCTCGGCCAGGACCGTCCCGGCGGCGGCGTGCAGATCGGCGACGCGGGCCGACGAGGACATGCCCACACCGAGGGCGTACACCTCAGGCCGCCGGGCCCCAGCAGACGAACACCGGGTTCTCCGACCGCAGGCGCATCCCGA
>JAKAXG010000421.1:0-347 GCA_021827225.1 Actinomycetes bacterium
CCGGCCGCTGGGACGTAGCGGCCGGCAGCGCGGTCACCGCCGGCATCAACGCCTGCGATTCGCTCAGCGGAGCGCTGCTCGGCCAGCGAGCCGGGGGCGAGCACACCGAAGCGGTCGACCTCCTCGGAGGGGCGGGCGAAGACGGGCGCCAGGCCGCTCGACAGCTCTCCCAACTTCTCCGCTACAAGACCCCCGCCCAGTACGAGCCCGCCCCGATGGCGAAGAGCGACGCCACGAAGGCAGTCGAGCTGGCCCGCCGGCTGGTCGAACGCGCTGCACAGGTCGACGCCAGGCGTCGGCCTTCCAGCTGATCGAGCGCGCACGTTCGCGCACGGAACGCGCACGCC
>JAKAXG010000421.1:357-4807 GCA_021827225.1 Actinomycetes bacterium
TCTGAAACATGCCCCCCACCAGGACCTTTCCGAGAGCCCGAGAGCGGAATCGAACCGCTGACCTACGCATTACGAGTGCGTTGCTCTGCCGGCTGAGCTACTCGGGCCTACAGCGTTTCGCGCTGAAGGAGCACTATAGCTCGCGCTGCGAACGGCCGGTCGGTCAACTCCCCGACGGGATACGGGAGCACGTCGGGATGTCAGATGCCCCATCCGGCTGGACGGCGGGGCGCGGGTAGTCTCCGGGCATGGAGCTCTGGCACAACCCCAAATGCTCGAAGAGCAGGGCCGCCAAGGCCATTCTCGACCAGCGGGGCGCGGAATACGTCGTCAGGCGCTACCTGGAAGACCCTCCCGACGTTCACACACTGGACCGGGTGCTCAGGTCTCTGGGCAAAGAGCCCTGGGAGATCACCAGGACGGGCGAGGACCGGGCCAAGGAGCTGAACGTCGAGGCGCTGCCCCACGACCGTGCGGAATGGTTGTCGTTGCTGGTGGCCAATCCGGTCCTGATCGAGCGGCCGATCCTCGTCTCCGGCGACGGCCGGGCGGTGGTCGGCCGCCCACCGGAGACCGTCGAGACCCTCCTGTAGTCGACCGTCGGGCCGGTCTCTTCTCGCGTCGGGCCTCTCAGGCTCGGCCGAGGACCGAGAGCAGGGCCCGGCGCAGCGCCAGATCGCGGGGGTCGCCACGCAAGCTCGTGCCCATCCGGTTGGTCACGTACCCGTAGCCCAACCGCTCCGCCGGATCGGCGTATCCCATCGATCCGCCCGCCCCCGGCGCCCCGAACGCAGCATCGGAGCCGAACGCCAAGTTCTCGCTGGGCTTCATGAAGCCCAGCGAGAACTTGGCGGGTGCCCGGAAGCATTCGTCGCGGAAGCCCCGTCGGGCGGGTGTGGCCGGCCGGGCGAGAGCCTCGAGTGTCTCCGGGCGCAGGCCGAGCGGCCCGCCGGGTGCGGCGAAGGCTCCGTAGGAGACGGCGATAGCCCGAGCGGTCGCCACGGCGCCGCCGGAGGGGACCTCGAGCTCTCGGACGATCACATGCTGGGGATCGACGTAGAAGCTGGTGCCGGGGTTGGCGACCAGCGAGCGGTACAGCACCGAGCTGCGCCGCATGGCGTCGATCGTAAGACGCAGAGGCATCGATGTCAGGCGCGCCCACAGGGTCGGGGGCAGCAGGGCGGCCAGGCGCTCGTCGGGCACCGAGGATGGCGTCCCGATGTAGACCTGGTCTCCGACACCCAACGGCACGGCGATGTCCTCGTGCATTATCTGACCGATGGTGCGACGGGCGGGGTCGATGCGCCGCACCAGTTCGTTCTCGTAGAAGCCCAGCGTGATCGCGTGATAGGCCTGGCGCTCCCCCGGCGGCCAGATCGGACGTTGACGGTCCATCACGCCGGCCAGGCGGTCGAGGTCGGCCACGGTGTGGCGATCGACCGGCTCGTCGAAAGCGAAGAGCCCGGCCTGGTGGGCCAGGAGCTGGCGTAGCGTGATGGAGGCCTTGCCGGCCTGGGCGAACTCGGGCCAGTAGGTGGCTACCCGCTCGTCGTAGTCGAGCAGGCCCCGGGAGTGCAGCAGCGCCATCACCATGGCCGACAGGCCCTTCGTCGTGGAGTGTACGAGGGTCATCGTGTCGGCAGACCATGGTGCCTGGCCGGCCCGATCCCGGACGCCACCCCAGAGATCCACCACCACCTCGCCGTCCACGGCCGCACACACGGCCCCGCCGAGCTCACCGCGGTGGGCGAAGTTGTCGACGAAGGCCTCGCGCACCGGCTCGAAGCCAGGCGCCACGGCCCCTCCGATCCCCGGGTGACGCCCAGCCGGGCCGCCCCTCACCTTGGCGCCGAGTGCCATGGCAACCTCCGTCCGGTCGAGGCCGTGCATCGGGCGCTCCAGGAGCGCCGCTTACAGCCTGGACGCTGTCCGTCGCGCCCGATAGGGCCGATGGTCGCAGCCGCGCCGGTCAGCCCTGACGCTTGAGCCGACCGGTACGCTTCGCCCAACGCTCGGCCGCCCCGAACGCGACCAGCGACAGCGGCACCATCACCACCCCGAAGAGGGCCAGAACGCCGATGAGCCCCGCCTCGCGTCCCGGGCCCCGCCCGTCGAGCAGGGCGTCGCGGATCCCGCTCAGCAGGTACGTCGCCGGGGAGGCGTGAGAAACGGTCTGCAGCCATCCGGGCAGCACGCCGACGCTGTAGTACACGCCCGAGACCAGCAGGATGAGCGCCTGGACCATGAACGACATCTGCTCGCCCCGCTCGGGATAGAGGAGCGGCAGGATCCCGGCCAGGATGCCCAGGCCGACCAGGCTGATGCTGCCCACCGCGATGACCGCCGCCGCGGTGAGCCAGTTCGCCGTGGCCAGGTCGACGTGGAAGAACGGCAGCGAACAGGCCAGGATCAAGCCGGTGCGGACCAGGGCGTGGAGCACACCGAACACCGACATGCCGACCAGGTGCACCACCCGGGGGACGGGGGCCATGAGGGTGTGCTCGATGGTGCCCTCCCATCGCTCCCACATGATGGTCAGGCTCATGTCGTCGAGCACCGCCGACAGGTAGGCCCACACCAGGGTCCCGATGAGCAGGAAAAGAGTGAGCCGCGGCAGTTCCCCCGGCGCCACCGCGCCCGCCCGGCCCGCCTCATCGGCGATGAACGTGATGGCCAGGGTGTTGACCACCCCGTACACCAGCCACACCACCTCCCACGCCCAGTAGCGCTTCCACAGGTTCGTCTGGCGTTCGACGAAGGCGAACCCGAGCGCCACCCGGCTGGGCCGGCGGGCCGCGACGGTCTCGACGGAGGTCACGGGCGCACCTCCTCGCCCATCCACGTCGGGGTGTCGTCGTCCTCTTCGTCCTCGAGGCTGCGTCCGGTCAACTCGAGGAAGACCATCTCCATGTCCACCCGGTCCAGGGGCCGGCCGGCCGCTACCTGGCGGCGGAGCTCGACTGGCGTTCCCTCCGCCACGAGCCGACCGCCGGACAAGAACCCGACCCGGTCGCAGAGCACCTCGGCTTCGGCCATGTCGTGGGTCGTGAGCAGGATG
This sequence comes from Actinomycetes bacterium, assembly GCA_021827225.1. The sequence goes on from JAKAXG010000421.1 coordinate 3,416, forward strand.
GTGACCCTGGAGTCGCGGCAGACCTCGGCCACGAACGCCTGCACGTCGCGCTTGCTGCGCGGGTCGAGCCCGGTGGTCGGCTCGTCGAGCAGCATCAGCCGGGGCCGGCTCAGGAACGCCCGTGCGACTGCCACCTTCTGCTGCTGCCCTCGGGACAGGTGCAGCATGGGCTCGTGCGCCTGATCGTCGTCGAGGCCCAGGCGGCGCAGGATGTCCAGGCTGCGCCGGCGGACCTGCGGACCGTCCAGCCCGTACGCCCGCCCGAAGAACAGCAGGTTCTCCACGGCCGACATGGGACGGAAGAACGACGGGTCGGCCGACACCCGGTTGAGCAGGGGCCGCACGGATTCGGGGTGCCTGACCGCGTCGTGACCGAACACCTCGACCGAGCCGCGGTCGGGCAGCAACAGGGTGCTCAAGATGCGGATCAGCGTCGACTTCCCCGAACCGTTGGCACCCAGGATCCCGTAGACCTCGGCCTCGCGCACCGCGAAGCTGACACCATCCACCGCCGGACGGCGGGTCCGTCCCGCCCGGCGCAGCCCCGCCAGCCGACGGGTCCGGAACGCTTTGGTCACGTCCCTGACGTCGAGGGCTACCGGCCCCGGGCCGATGCTGGCCGGCCCGCCCTGCAGATCAGCAATGTTCATCGTCGTCCTCTCCTCGCGCTGAAGCCATCAAAGACCGGCCCCTCGGACGGCCCCGGTGGGGCCCGCAGCAGCTAGAAGAAGAAGACGGGTGTCACGGCGCCGACGGTAGCGGCCCGCTTCGGCCTTGCCCAACGATTTTCCCCCCGGCCCGTCGCCACTCGCTTCGGCGAGGGGGGAAACCCTGCGTTGGGGTCGCGTCGCTATGGCGAGCCGGCTGGGACGGTGTCGAACAGGTTGGGCTGACCGGCTCTGCAGCGGTCCCGGTCGATCTGGAACAGGGGGTCGAGCTCGGGCGGCTGCCACAAGGTGGCGATGGCGGCCGGGGTGCCACCGGATCCCGACGCCGCGAGAACGGCGTTGGCGGCCCGGCGGCCGGCCTCGTTGGCGCCTTCCATGGTCGCGAGATCGATGTTGGTCCTGACGTAGTCGGCGGCCAGGAAGAGGTTGGGAATGGCGGTGCGGGCCTGCGGGCGGTCGTCAAGGGAGCCGGTGGTGTTGATCAGGAGGGGCTCGCCGTCGCTGGCCGGTGCACCGCTCCCCGACGGGTAGGTGATGGCCGGGCCGAGCGACCAGGTGACGAGCATGTCGTCGCTGAGCTCGGTCTGGCGGGACGTGTTGAGCTGCCGCGGCAATCTGCGTCCACCGCCGTGGACCTCCGTCGTCGGCGTGCTGGTGCGGGTCAACGTGGCGCTGCGAGCCCTGAGCGACCGGCTCCCCCTCGCCCGCCAGAGACGGGACCGGC
>JAKAXG010000422.1 GCA_021827225.1 Actinomycetes bacterium
GAGTGGCTCCCGAGGATCGAGCCCGCCCGGGGGTAGCTTTCAGACGTGCTCAAAACGGTCTTCCGCTTCCTCGCCAGAATCGTCATCCTGGCGGGGCTCGTCTACCTGGCCCGTGGCGCGCTGAAGCGGTGGATAGAAGGGCCCGAGCCGTCCCCCGCCGCCGGGTCCCCGACACCGGCCATCGAACCGCCGCCGCCCCCTCCGCCGCCCGTAGCGGTAGCGGAGGTGGCGGCGGAGGCGAACGCCGAGGCCGCCGGCCGTAAGGCGGCTACCCGCCGGTCCGCCCAGAAGGCGGCCGGCGGGTCGTCCGGGGAGTGGGTACCGCCGGACGAGGACGGGGCGGCACCGAGCACCCACCCGGTGAAGGTCAAGCTGGGTAGCAAGGTCTACCGGGAGCCCGGCTCCTCCGGCTACGACCGGTGCCGGCCGGATCGCTGCTACGCCTCGGTGGCGGCGGCGGAGGCCGACGGCTTCGTCCGGGCCAAGCGCTGAACCGGCCCGGGCCGTCCTAGCCGTCGGCCAGGGCGACGGCGTCGAGGATCCCCGGGGTGGCCCTCAGCTGGGCGATGACCTCCCCGGGCACGGGCTGCTCGAACGACAGGGCCATGATGGCCGTGCCGCTCCGCCCCTCGCCGCGACCCAGCTTGAGGTCGACGATGTTGAGCCCGGCCTCGGCAACCAGGCCGGCCACCGCCGCCACCATGCCGATGCGGTCGTCGTTGTGCACCATGACCATCTGCGGGGCGAAGGGCAGCTCGATGTCGTGGTCGTCGACCATCACCACCCTGGGCAGACCGTCGGAGAACATGGTGCCGGCCACCGAGTGCGAGCCTCCCCGCAAGGTGACCAGGTTGGTGTAGGCCCCCGACGAGGGGGCGGACGTGGCCCGCACGGCCAGTCCCCGCTCGGCGGCCAGCTGGGGGGCGTTCACGAACGAGACCGGCTCGTCGGTGACCACCGCGAACAGCCCCTTCTGGGCGGCCAGCGTCAGGAGGCGGGTGTCCATGTCCCCCAGGCCCCCGCCGAACTCGACGTCGAGCACCGCCGGCAGCTCCCGGGCCAGAGCGGCCCACAGCCGGCCCAGCCGCTCGGCCAGCGGCAGCCACGGCCGCACCGCCTCGGGGGCGTCGGCGGCGGCGATGTTGACGGCGAAGGGCACGAAATCACCGGCCAGGGCCAGCTGGACCTGTTCGGCGATGGTCATGCCGGCCTTGTCCTGGGCCTCCCGGGTGGAGGCCCCCAGGTGCGGGGTGACCACCACCGACGGAAGCTCGAACAGGGGCGAGGACGTGGTCGGCTCGGAGTCGAACACGTCCAGGGCGGCGCCGGCCACCCGGCCCTCGGCGATGGCCGACGCCAGCGCCTTCTCGTCGATGATGCCCCCCCGGGCGGTGTTCACGATACGGACGCCCTGCTTGCAGAGGGACAGCCGGTCGGAGTCGAGCAGCCCGGTCGTCTCGGGGGTCTTGGGCAGGTGGACGGTCAGGAAGTCGGCGCCGGCCAGGACCTGCTCCAGGCCGGCCAGCTCCACGCCCATCTGCCGGGCCCGGTCGGCGCTGATGTAGGGGTCGTAGGCCAGCAGGTGCATGCCGAAGGCCAGGGCCCTCTGGGCCACCAGCGCCCCGACCCGACCCAGGCCGATGATCCCGAGCACCTTGCCGTGCAGCTCGACCCCCTCCCAGCGGGCGCGCTCCCAGCGGCCGTCGACCAGCGCCCGGTGGGCCTGGGGGACGTTCCGCGCCTGGGCCAGCAGCAGGGCCATGGTGTGCTCGGCGGCGGAGAGGACGTTCGACTGCGGGGCGTTGACCACCATCACCCCCCGGCGGGTGGCGGCGGCCACGTCCACGTTGTCCAGCCCGATCCCGGCCCGGCCGACCACCACCAGATCCGGCGCCGCCTCGAGCACGGCGGCGGTGACCCTGGTGGCCGAGCGGATGACGAGCGCGGCGGCACCCGGAACCGCCGAGAGGAGCTCGGGGGCCGACAACCCGAGGGCCACGTCCACCTGGTGGCCGGCGGCCCGGAGCAGCTCGAGACCCGGGGCGGCGATCTCCTCGGTCACCAGCACCCGGGCCACCGGTCTAGGCTCCGACCAGCTTGGCGATGCGGGTGATGCCCTCGACCAGGGCGTCGTCGGCCAGGGCGTAGGAGAACCGGGCGTAGCCGGGCGCCCCGAACGCCTCGCCGGGCACGAAGGCCACCTTCGCCTCCTCGAGCACCAGCGCGGCCAGGTCCAGCGAGGTGTGGGCGGTGCGCCCGGCGAGCGGCCGCCCGATCAGCCCCTCCACGCTGGGAAAGGCGTAGAACGCCCCCTCCGGCTCCGGGCAGCGCACGCCGGGGATGTCGTTCAGCATGCCCAGGATCGTCTGCCGGCGGCGGTCATAGGTCGCCCGCATCTCGGCGACCGCCGTCAGGTCACCGCTCACCGCGGCCAGCGCGGCGCGCTGGGCGACATTGCACACGTTGGAGGTGGCGTGGGACTGCAGGTTGGCGGCCGCCTTGATGACGTCGTCGGGACCGATCATCCAGCCCACCCGCCACCCGGTCATGGCGTAGGTCTTGGCCACCCCGTTGACGATCACGCACGTGTCGGCCAGCTCGGGCACCAGCGCCGGCATCGACGCGAACCGGGCGTCGCCGTAGACCAGGTGCTCGTAGATCTCGTCGGTGACCACCCACACGCCGTTGGCCACCGCCCACCGGCCGATGGCGGCCACCTCCTCGGGGCTGTACACCGCCCCGGTGGGGTTGGAGGGCGACACGAACAGCAGGACCTTGGTGCGGCTGGTGCGGGCCGCCTCCAGCTGGTCGACCGAGACCTTGTAGCCGGCCTGCCAGGTGGTGGGGATCTCCACCACCGAGGCGCCGGCGAGGCGGATGGACTCCGGATAGGTGGTCCAGTACGGCGCCGGAAGGAGCACCTCGTCGCCCGGGTCCAGCAGGGTGGCGAAGGTCTCCTCGACCGCCTGCTTGCCACCGTTGGTGACCAGGACCTGCCCGGGGGCCACGTGGAAGTTCGAGTCGCGGGCCGTCTTGGCGGCGATGGCCTCCTTGAGCTCGGGCAGGCCGCCGGCCGGGGTGTACTTGTGGTTCCTGGGGTCCCGGCACGCGGCGACGGCCGCCTCGACGATGTGCTCGGGGGTCGGGAAGTCCGGTTCGCCGGCCCCGAAGCCGATGACGTCCTCGCCGGCCGCCTTCAGGGCCTTGGCCTGGGCGTCGATGGCCAGGGTGGCGGATTCGGCGACGGCGGAGATGCGCTGTGAGATGCGAGCCATTGCTGCCATAGTTTCACAGTGACCAACGCCAGTCCGAGCGATATCAGGATCCCCGCCGACCTCCTGCCCCGGGACGGCCGGTTCGGCTCCGGGCCCTCGAAGGTGCGCCCCGAGGCGGTGGAGGCGCTTCGGGCCGCGGCCACCTCGATCCTCGGCACCAGCCACCGCCAGGCGCCGGTGAAGTCGCTGGTCAGCCGGCTGCGCGGGGGCCTGGCCCAGTTCTTCGACCTGCCCGACGGCTATGAGGTGGTGCTCGGCAACGGGGGGGCCACCGCCTTCTGGGACGTGGCGACGTTCTGCCTGATCGAGAAGCGCAGCCAGCACCTGGTCTTCGGCGAGTTCTCGTCGAAGTTCGCGGCGGCCGCCAAGGCCGCCCCCCACCTGGAGGACCCGCAGGTCGTCGAGTCCCCGGCCGGCACCCACCCGTGGCCGGAGCCGTCGGCAGAGGTGGACCTCTACGCCCTCACCCACAACGAGACCTCGACGGGGGTGATGATGGACCTGCGCCGGCCCGAGGGCAGCGAGGGGGCCCTGGTGGCGGTGGACGCCACCTCGGGGGCCGGAGGGCTGAGGTTCGACCCCCGCCAGGTCGACGCCTACTACTTCGCCCCGCAGAAGTCCTTCGCGTCCGACGGCGGGCTGTGGCTGGCCCTGCTCTCGCCGGCCGCCCTGGAGCGGGTGGGCCGGCTGCACGCCGGCGGCCGGTGGGTGCCGGCGTCACTGGACCTGTCCATCGCGGTGGAGCAGAGCCGGCTGGACCAGACCTACAACACGCCGGCCCTGGCCACGCTCATCATGTTCGTGAACCAGCTGGACTGGATGCTGGAGAACGGGGGCCTGGACTTCGCGGCGGGCCGCAGCGAGGCGTCGGCCGGCAACCTGTACGGGTGGGCGGAGGCGTCGAGCTTCGCCACCCCGTTCGTGGCCAAGCCGGACGAGCGCAGCAACGTGGTGGGCACCGTCGACTTCAGCGACGAGGTGGACGCCGCGGCGGTGGCCAAGGCGCTGCGGGCCAACGGGATCGTCGACACCGAGCCCTACCGCAAGCTGGGGCGCAACCAGCTGCGGGTCGCCATGTTCCCCGCCGTCGATCCCGATGACGTGGCCGCGCTGACCCGCTGCATCGACTTCGTGGTGGGCTCGCTGTAGCGGTGCGCATCGTCGCGGCCGGGGCCATCCTGGCCGGCAGCCTCGTCCTGGCCGCGCCTGCCTCGGCGCAGACGACCACCACCGCGGCGCCGCCCCCGGCGAAAGCGGAGATCCTCGTCGACGTGGACACCGGGCGGGTGCTCTACGAGCAGAACGCCCACACCCCCCTGCCTCCCGGCAGCCTCACCAAGACGCTCACCGCCATGATCGCCGCGGACTGGCTGCCGGCGGGGGCGTCGGTGCCGGTGACCGCGGTCGACGCCAACGTGTACCCGGACCGGGTGGGCATGAAGGCCGGCCAGCTGTGGCCGCTGAACATCAGCCTCCACGCCCTCATCACCGACTCGGCCAACGACGCTGCCTACGCCCTGGCGGAG
>JAKAXG010000423.1 GCA_021827225.1 Actinomycetes bacterium
GAGCACGGCCAGCTCCGCCTGACCGACCGGCATGTGCTGATCCTGGACGAGGCCGGCATGACCGCCGATACCGATCTGGGCCGGCTCCTGGGCGCGGTGGATCGGGCCGGGGCCCGGATGATCGTGGTCGGCGACTACCACCAACTCGACGCCGTCGGCCCGGGCGGAGCGCTCGAAGCCCTCACCTCCCGCCACCCCGAAGTCGTCCACACCCTCGCCGACAACCTCCGCCAAGCCGATCCGGGGGAGCGGGCCGCCCTGGACCAACTACGAGCCGGGCGGGTCGAAACCGCCCTGGTCTGGTATGGCCGGCACGGCCGGATCCACCCGGCGGTCAGCCAGGCCCGGGCAGTCCACGACATGGTCCGGGCGTGGGCCGCCGACATCACGGCCGGGAAGGACAGTCTGCTGCTCGCCTACCGCCGCGACAACGTGGCCGCCCTCAACGACACCGCCCGCCAAGCCTGGCGGGCCCTGGGCCGCCTCGACGGCCCCGAACTGCGCACCCCCGACGGGCGGGTCTTTCAGGCGGGAGATCAGATCGTCACCCTCACCCCAGGCCCACAACAGGCGTGGACCACCTCGCAGCGGGCCACCATCACCGCCGTACACCCCGACCAGCAGGCCATCACCGCCGTCACGGCCGAAGGCGGTGAGCTGACCATCAGCGGCGACTACCTCGGCAAGGACCGGATCGGCTACGGATATGCCATCACCGTCCACCGCTCCCAAGGCGCCACCGTCGACACCGCCCACGTCCTGGCCGACGGCGGAGGCCGCGAACTGGCCTATGTGGCCATGAGCCGATCCCGAGGCGCCAGCCACGTCCATACAGTCGGGGCCGATCCCCGCCAGGCCCTCCAGCGTCTCGCCTGGGACTGGGACGCCCAGCGACGACAGGCCTGGACCCTCCAAGCTGCGGAGCAGCAGAACCTGATCGATCTGCACGCCCAGCGGCGAGACCTGGCCGTGGCCATCCCTCCCGACCACGCCCACCAGCTGCACAAGACCGCAGCCAGCCTCGCCGAGGCCGAACAGCAGCTCCAGGACCTCAACGCCGGCCGAGGACGCTGGGTCGACCATCCCGCCGGGCTCGCCGCCCGCCGCTACCACACCGCCCACCACGAATATCAGCTCGCCAGGACCGAAGCCGACAGGCCGGACCTGGGCTGGAGAGCCAGACGCAGGACCACCCGGGACCTGGACCAGGCTGCAGAGCGCTACCAGCACGCCCTACAGGAATGGAACCACGAAGGTGCGCCCCTCGTCGAGCGCTATCAGGAACGACTCCACCACCTCAACGGGGAGGTCGACCGGCTCGAACAAGCCCAGCACACCCGGGACCAGTACCTGCGAGAGCACCCCGACGCCCTCGACCGGCTCCGCGATCTGGATCAGGCCATCGACCGGGCCGAGAAACTCGACCGGCGCCACCGGCTCGAGAGAGCCCAAGCCCTCCGCGTGGCCCAAAGCCTCGCCCCGACGCTCGACCACGGCTTGGTCCAAGAGCCCGACCGGGGACTCAGTCTCTAACGGCAGTCCGCCGGTGATCCCGCCGCCTACGGCGGCGCTCCGCACCGCCGCCTGGGGGCGGCGGCTTGGGCCAGAACAAGCCTGCAGAGGCTCATGGCTGTAGGAGCACAGCACCCCTGCGGCGATCTGCACACGCGTTCTGGCGCGGGAGGGGCGAGAGAGGCCGAGCGCCGAGCCGTCGATCGGGCGCGGCATGAGGCCAAGCGGCTGGGAGGCTGCCGAGTGCGCAGATGGATCACTATGTGTCGGTGAACCGGGACGAACTCAAAGCGGTCCTCGACATGGAAGGAATCACGCCCCAGGCGTACACGTTCGATGGCGGGCACCCGCCCGAGACCTACGTCCTGTCGATCACGCCCGGCGGCTGGGCCGTTTACTACTCCGAGCGGGGCCTTGAGTCAGGCCGTCAGGACTTCGATACCGAGGACGCTGCGTGTAACCACCTCCTTAGCCTTCTCCGACGCGATGACACCGTTCACTTCGAGATGGTCGTCGGGCCGCTGCCAGCGGACGAGGCGGACAGGCAGTTTCGAGCTTGGAGCGAGAGGCACGGGTTGTCCCTGACCGAGCACGACATCCGAGTAGACAATCCAATCCTTCAACAGGGCAAGGTTCGTCGCTACTGGGTGCGCGGGACGATCCTTCGGAGGTTGCCCAGTGTTGAGCCATAACCTCGCTCGCTAATGGCTCCCGAGAGCTTTGGGAGGTTCAGGAGTGAGACGCAGACTCGGCAGTTCCGGGTTACCTCAAGCCGGATGCGTCCTTGGCCCAGGCCGCGAGGGCACGCACCTCTGGGCTGAGGTCCGGGACCCTGGGTGCCACATCGGTCAGAGCCGAGGTCAGCCGACCGAGTATCTCGCCGCTCGTTGAACCGCCTCGGAGGGCTGCCTCTACCTCCCCGGACTCCTCGGTGTGCGCCGAGGACCGGAGGTCCAAGATCAGCTTCTCGACGCGCTCGTAGAACTCCCAGATGTCCACATCCCTAAGCATCCCATCCGTGGTGCAGATCATCCCATCCCGAGCGGCCCCGCCGCGATCGGAGCCAAGCCCGAGGCATCCGGGAATCGGCGATATGTATCTTCAGCGCTGTTCAGTGCACTTCACCAGACTCGGCACATAAAATTCGACGCAGCCGGTGCGAAAGCCTGCCTACCTGTTGGCCGGCTTGATGGAGCTGAGGATGGCTTCGGCCACGGCGGGGTTGGCCCCGAGCCCGATTACTGCAGCGATCTGTTGGTCGTTGTTGTCGATTTCCGCCTGGACTGAGTCACCCTCGCCAGCGCCGGTGATCAGCACCTGTTCGGTGCCGACAGTGAAGAGCCGCTGGGTCGTACCCGGGACGCCAGCGCCGCTTTGGAATTGAGCTGCAAGGGGGGCAGTATTCGTGGACGGTTGGAGCCACAGGCCGTCGTCGGTGGACGGCTCCTTGGTCGGCGGGAGGGCGGGGCAGGAGATCCCCGGGTTGGCGCCCAGGTAGACCGATGGAGTGGGGAACGTGGGAGGGGCGCAGACGCCGGGCAGGTCGCTGATCTCGGTGCTGTTGCCGCTTCTCGTGACCCGGATCTGGTGGGTCGGCCAGGTGGGGGGGACCCTGGCCTGGAATCCGTCGAAGGTGACCGTTCGCCAGGTGGTCGGCACAGGGGTGGGGAAGGAGGCTGTCAGCAGATATTGAAGTGTCGAGGGTCCCAGCGTGTCGGCGACTTTCTGCGCTGCATTCCCTGAGATGGCCAGCTGGGCTTGGAGGGAAGGTATGTACCAGGTGGTCGAGCCATTCTGCTCCTGGACGACTTCGACGGTGATCCCGTTCACCGTCTTGGCAGTCGCTGAGCCTGGCGGTGTTCCGTTGAACGGGCGAACGACCACGATGTCGGCCCCGGCATGGCTGCACGGTGTCGCAGGTCCGCCGGACCAGTTGGTGGGGTAGTAGACGACCCGGGTGGCCATATGGCAGGTATTTGTGCTGGTGGTCCATCCGGCGGGCAGCCAGAGCCGAAGCCGCTGATAGTCGTATGGGGTGGCTCCAGTGACGCTGTGCACCGGGGGCAATGTTGCCACCGACGATGGGTGGGACGGAGATGGTCCGGTGGTCACCCGTTGGAGGTGGGTACCGGTCGACGCGAGGGCGAGGGCGATCGCCGAGACCACGGCAGCGGCTGACACGGCCGATCCGGCAGCGATCCTGCGGCGGTGCTGCTTGCGCCGCTTTCCGATCGCCCGCAGCTGGTCGGGTGAAGGAATGGGTCCGACCCTGGTGGTTGCCAGTCGACGGCCCGCTTCTGTGAGGTCGATCATCTCAGGGTCTCCCGGTTCGACAGCGTGGTGTCCTCGGCGAGCGGTCGGTTCAGGCGCCGCTGTAGGGCGGCCCTGGCAGTAGCCAGGGTGGACGCCACCGTTCCGCGTGATATGCCCATCACCTCGGCGATGGCCGCCTCGGGCAGGTCGTGCACGTAGCGCAGCACTACAGCGGCACGTTGACGGTCGGGCAGCGCGGCCACGGCGACCCACAGGTCTGGATCCGGTACGGGGGGCGTAGCGAGGCTCGCAGCCCTCATCTTCCTTGTGAAGAAGTGATTTTCATGGTCCCGTCGGCGCAGGTTCCGCCGTAACCGGTTCAGCGCGACGACCTGGACCCAGCCGCCCGGGCTGACCATGGCAGCGACCGACGGCCACCGTTCGAGCGCTCGGACGAAGGCCTCATCAGTGGCTTCTCTGGCCTCGTCCAGGTCGCCGGCCAGCGCGGCGCACGTACTGAGAACCCTCGGGTGCTCCCGCTCGTACCACTGCTCGAAGCCTTCCATGCCGCCCTATCAAGTCATCAGAAAGCCGAAATGTTCATCCGTTGGTGAACTGGATGAGCCCATATCAACCGGCTGTGTCCCAATTCCTCCCGTGTGGGCTCGCGCGCACTGGGGGACGTGCGCTCGTAGGTGCCGAACGCAACCGGTGTGATCCGGACGGGACGGGTCAACTCTCCTCCAGGAGCGCCGCCCGAAGGTTCGCACAGTAGGCCGAGCCGGGGGAGCGACGACGCCCATGGTCAACTTCAGGGTGCCGAGGGGGTGAAGGGCACCACCGTGATCGTGAACGGCGATTTCAACCTGCGCGTTCCGTCTTGTTCGGCCGCCGGCCAAGCCGGTGCGAGTCTCCGCTTGACGCTGAGAGTGACCGTGAGTGACCGCTCATCACCGCTGGTCGCGTGTCCTGGTGTGTCCTGTGCGTGTCCTGGCGCGGTCAGAGCCCTCCGGAAGAGGGCTCTGACCAGCACTTT
>JAKAXG010000424.1 GCA_021827225.1 Actinomycetes bacterium
CGGCCAGAAGAGCCTGGTCGCCACCGCGTCAACGATAGGCGTGGTGGCCGGGATCCTCCCGGCGGGATGGCTGTCAGACCGCTACGGCCGCAAGCGGATTCTGGTCGCCGGCACCGTCGCCTACGCCGTCCTGACCTTCGCCACCGGACTGGTTGACAGCATCGGCGCCATCGTCGTGCTGCGCATCGTGGCCGGCCTGGCCATGGGGGCGGTCTTCCCGATCCCCTACATCTACGGATCGGAACTGCTCCCGGCTGCGGTACGGGGACGCTTCACAGGCGTCGCCGACTCCTTCCTGTCCGTTGGCTACTTCGTGTCGCCGCTTCTCGCCGCGTTCCTCATCCCGTCGGTGGACGACACCACCGGCTGGAGGATCATGTTCTTCATCGGCGCCATCCCGCTTCTCTTCGCCGTGGTGGCGTGGCGGGTCCTGCCCGAATCACCCCGCTGGTACGAGGCCCGGGGCCGGTTCGAGGAGTGCGACCGGGTGCTCGCCGGCATCGAGCGAAGCGTGCAGGCCGAACTGGGCCAACCGCTACCGGCGGTCGTCGAGGAGGCGGCGCGGGGGCCGGTACTCCGGCGCCCGTCGGCGTGGAAGGAGATGCTCCAGCCGGTCCTCCTCCGCCGGTCCCTCATGCTGTGGATCACCTTCGGAGGGGTGTTCTTCGTCTTCTATTCCATCCAGACGTTCATGCCCACCATCGTCCACTCGATGGGCTTCACCCTGACATCTTCCTTCGCCTTCACCTCGATCATCGTCCTCGCCTCCATACCCGGTAAGTTCCTCGAGGCCTGGCTGGTCGAAAGGTGGGGGCGGAAGCCGGTGATCGTCCTCTTCGGCGCCATGGCCGCCCTGTCGGCGCTGGCCTTCGGGATCGTCCGGGGCGCCGTCCTGGTGGTCGGGGTGGGGGCCGTCATGTCCTTCTTCGGGATCGGCATCGACCCGGCCGTGAAGGTCTACACCACGGAGAGCTACCCGACCGCCGTGCGGGGGACCGCCACCGCCGCCACCGAGGGCTTCGGGCGCTTCCTGGCCGGCATCGTCGGTCCCGCGATCATCCCCCCGCTGCTGGCGGTGGGCGGGGTGGCAGCCGTGTACGGCCTGATCGGCTCGGTGGCCGTTGTGGCGGTCCTGACCGTCGCCTTCCTCGGCGAGGAGACCAGGGGCCGGACCCTCGAGCAGCTCACCGACCTGGGCCGGGCGGACTCAGGCCATCTGGCCGTCGGGGGGCGGGCCGCCTGAGCGGGAACCTGCTACTGCCAGGAGACGATGTCGTCCAGCAGGCCGGGAAGCCGGCGCGCCGCGTAGGCCGCGAACTCCTCCAGGTGCTCCCGCATGAGATCGGCCGCCTCGTCCCCCTTGCCGTCCAGGACCAGGGTGGCGATCTGGCGGTGGACGGCCTGCACCTGCTTCCTCGCCTTGGTCGGGTACACCGCGCTTCGGACCCGGCTGTTGAAGACGTCCTTGATGGCCAGCGTGATCAGGTCCAGGATGACGTTTCCGGACATGCCGAGCACGATGGAATGGAAGTCGTGGGCGTCCGACATGTAGGCCGTGACGTCGGTCGTGCTGACGCTGTCCTCGGCTTCGAGCCAGGCCCGCAGTCTCTCGGTCCCGTCGGCGTTGCGCCGCCGGGCGGCGAGCGCCGTCGCCGCCGGTTCGAGGATCAGCCGGGCCTCGATGAGGTCCCGGATAGTGGCGCCTCCCATCTGGAAGTACCGGCTGGACATACGGCCGAAGTGCACCGGGTCCACCGCCCCGACCACCGCGCCTCCCCCCGGGCCGGACTTGATGGTTATCAGGCCGTTGGTCTCGAGAAGCCGCAGGGCCTCCCGGATGGTGCCACGCCCGCCGTCATAGGCCTTGAGCATGGCGGCCTCGGACATGAGCGGCTGCCCCTCGGCCAGGCCGTTCTTGGTGATGGAATCCAGGACTTCCGCCGCTATCACCTCCGCCACCTTCTGCCGGCGGCGGTTGAGATCTTCGGAGGAGTAGTACCGCTTGAGCCGGTCGGTGTTCGGCCGCGTCGAACCATCCGGGGAGCGCCCGTCCCCGTGACCCCCGGCCTCAGCCATGGGAGCCGGCAATACGTTGGCTTCTTCGCGGGGAATTCACCATGTTTTGCTGATTCTATCGCCGCCCTCGAGCCGGCACAGCGACGGGGCTGCCGGCCGCACCGGAGTGCGGCGACACCGGCAGGGACTCCAGCGCCGCCCGGATCTCGGCCGGGATGGGGGCCTTGGTTCCGTCAATGCTGCGGCACGCGTACAGGATCCGGCCATGGGTGACGATCTCACCGTCGCGGGTGAAGTCGAAGCCGAGCTGGTAGGAGCTCGTTCCGATGTGATCCAGTACCAGCTGGCAGGAGAGCACGTCGAACACGCGGCACGGGGCGAAGTATCGGCACTCCGACTGCATTCCCACGGTGAACACGCCGAATCGCTCGGTGAGCTCCCCGGCCCGGATTCCGTGGGAGTACATCCAGGTGGTGTACAGGCGCTCCATCCAGGGGTAGTAGATGGCGAAGTAGGCGATGCCCACGGCGTCGCAGTCCCCATATGCCAGTTGGAAGGTGAGCCGGTCGGCGTCGGTCGTCATGTTCTGCTCCATCCGAGGGCGTGACCGGTGACTGCCGGCCGCCTGCGTCATACCTGTCGTTGGTGGTCGGCCCAGTATGGGGCGCGGAGTTCTCGTTTGAGGATCTTGCCGGTCGGGGCTTTGGGTAGCTCGGCGACGAAGTCGACCGAGCGGGGTTTCTGGTAGGAGGCGAGGTGCTGGCGGGCGGTGTCGATGATGTCCTGCTCGCTGGCCTGCTGACCCGGCTTGAGCACCACGACCGCCTTGACCGTTTCTCCCCATTCGTCGTCGGGGACCCCGATGACCGCGCATTCCAGCACCGCGGGATGGCGGCCGATGGCCTCCTCCACCTGGACGCTGTAGATGTTCTCCCCGCCGGAGATGATCATGTCCTTGGCCCGGTCCACGATGTAGACGTAGTTCTCCTCGTCCCACACCGCCACATCACCGGTCCACATCCAGCCGTCGCGCAAGGTGGCGGCGGTCAGGTCGGGCCGCTTGTAGTAGCCGACCATGTTGGCCTCGGAACGGACGATGATCTGGCCGGGCGTCTTGCGGTCCTTGGGCACCTCGTGGCCGGCCTCGTCCACCACCCGCAGGGTCGTCACGAAACCCTCCCGGCCGCACGACTGCAGCCGGTGCTCGTTGACACCACGAACCGCGGCCGCGTGGTCCTCCTGGGACAGGAACGACATCGTCGTCCCCTCCGTCTGGCCGTAACCCTGGATCAACGTGCACGGGAACGACTCCAGCGCCGCCCGCACCACCGCTGAGGGCATCGGCCCACCGCCATATTGGATGTTGCGCAGACTGGACAGGTCGAAAGAGGAGAAGTTCTCCACCGCCATCATCCAGTTCAGCATCGTCGTGATCCCCAGAAACGCCGACACCCGCTCCGACTCGATGATCTCCAACGCCTGCCTGGCCTCGAAATTGACCAGCACCAGCGGGCAGCCGTGCTTCATGTAGTTCATCGACAGCACCACCGGGATGTGATACATCTGCCCGGTCAACATGTAGACGTCCGACGGCACGATCCGCTCCGCCACCGTCTGGTTCAACATCCCCATCGCCGCGCTGTGATGGGAGTGCAACGCCCCTTTCGACTCACCGGTCGTGCCCCCCGTGTAGAGGATGAAGAACGGATCGTCACCATCTATCTTCGAGGACCACACCGGCTCCTCCGCCGAGGACCGGGCCAGCAGATCCTCATACGAGCCGTCACCGCCCGGCCCGTACTCCAACCAGTGCGGCACATCCACACCACGCTTCAACCCCTCAGCGACCTCCCGCCACTCCGGAGCCACCACCACCACCCGCGGCTGCGCGTCGAGCAGCAACCGGGTCAACTCCGGAACCGCCAGCCGCCAGTTCAACGGCTGCAACACCAACCCCGCCCGGCCCGCCGCGAAATACAACTCCTGGTACTCGGTGCTGTTACGGCTCAACACCGCAACCCGGTC
This sequence comes from Actinomycetes bacterium, assembly GCA_021827225.1. The sequence goes on from JAKAXG010000424.1 coordinate 4,042, forward strand.
ACCACTGTCCAACCCCAGCGAACGAAGACCGTTCGCCAGACGCCGCACCCGCTCGTCGAGCTCCGCCCACGAAACCCGCCGATCATTCGGCACATCGAAAATCGCCTGCGCCCGCGGCGTCAACGCCGCCCACTTCGCCGGAATCAGACCCTGGTTCATCAGACCCTCCTCAGACCCACAACCACGAACTAGTACGGAAGATCCAGCGCGATGTGCCGCTTAGCCAACCGCCACGCCCCGTCCGCCGAACGAACCACCTCATCCACGTACTTACCTGACGACAACACCCGGATCTCACCGTTCTCCACCGCCAGCAACGTCAGATAAGACACCGTCTCCGCCGACGACCCATCCTCCCGCCTCACAATCACGTTCGTCGTCACATGCCGACGCTGATCCGTCTGCGACGCCAACGAATCACGCATCAACTTCATGATCCCGTCCCGACCCTCGAACGGACCGACCAGATCACCATCACCGATCCGCATCGTCAACACCGCATCCTCGGCAAAGCACTCAGCCATACCATCCGGATCGTTCTCGTCATAGGCCAACGCCCACCGGTTGAACATGTTCTCGATCTCACCACGAGCAGACACCACACACCCCCGAACTCGGCAACCAATACATCACAACCATAATCATAAACTCACCCACCCCGCACACCACCAGCCCCCGGCCCGAATCTTGACATATGGTTGTCACAGATGCGGGCCTGGTGTTACGGTTCGGGGGAGTACCAACCAACCAT
>JAKAXG010000425.1 GCA_021827225.1 Actinomycetes bacterium
CGGGGCGGTGGGGAGGCCGGCGCCGAAACTGGGCCCGGTGGAGAAGGCGGTGGGGCCGGAGAGGGGCTCGTCCGGGGGGACCTGGAGGTAGCGCAGGGCGTCGTTGGCGATCTGGGCGAACACCGGGGCGGCCACCGTGCCGCCGTATATCTGCTGGGGGTGGCTGAGGGCCACCACCGCGGTGATGGCCGGGTGGGAGGCCGGGACCATACCGGCGAAGACCGCCATGAACGCCCCCGGCTGGTAGCCGGACCTGTTGGCGTAGGGGATGTTGGCGGTCCCGGTCTTGCCGGCCACCGTGTAGCCGGGGATGGCGGCCGCCGGCGCCGTGCCCCCGCTGGAGACGACCTGCTCGAGCATGGCGGTGATCTGCGACGAGACGGAGGCGCTGATGACCCGGTGGGTGGGGGCGAGCGGCAGCGGCTTGGTGACGCCGTCGGGCTCGATCTCGCCGTCGATCAGCCGGGGCGGCACGAACACCCCGCCGTTGGCGATCACGTTGTAGGCGTCGGCCAGCTGCAGGACCGACACCGCCTCGTCCTGGCCGATGGGCATCGAGCCCATGGCGGTGGGCGACCAGGTCGACACCGGGCGGACGATGCCGGCGGAGCTGCCGGGAAACGCCAGGCCGGTGGGGGAACCGAAGCCGAAGGCCTTGAGGTAGTGGTACAGGCCCTGCGGTCCCAGCTTGGAGGCGATCTTGATGGTGCCGATGTTGGAGGACTGGGCCAGCACCTGGGTGGCCGTCAGGTTCTCGTCGGCGTGCACCTCGGCGTCGTGGAACACCGACCCGTCGATGTTGATCTGGTCGGGCACGTTCACGACCGTCTGGGGGGTTATCAGTCCCCGGGTGAGGGCCCCGGAGAACGTGGCCAGCTTGGCCACCGATCCGGGCTCGAACGCCTGGGACACGGCCAGGTTGGAGCTGGCCTGCACCGGCGCCGGGTTGGTCGGGGAGGTGGCCTGCAGGTTGGCCATGGCCAGGATGTCGCCGGTCCTGGAGTCGAGGATCACCGCCGACCCCCACGTGGAGTGCGACGCCTGGATCTCGGCGCCGAGGGCCTGCTCGGTCTGGAACTGCAGGGCCCGGCTGAGCGTCAGCTGCAGCCCGGTGCCGGGGCGGGCCGGGTCGTTCTTCACCACCCCGCCGGGGATCTGCTCGCCGGCGGCGCCGACCAGCTGCACCTGCTCGCCTCCCTGACCGGCGAGCATGCGGTCGTACTGGTACTCGAGGCCCGAGGCGCCGGACCCGTCGGCGTGCACCGAGCCGATCACCGTGGAGCCGAGCGTCCCGTCGGGGTAGCGCCGGTCCGAGCTGGGCTGCACGGTGATACCGGGGGCGACGAGGGCGGCCACCTTCGACGCCGTCGAGGGGGTGGCGGCCCGGTCGATGACCACGTAGCCCGACTTCTGGCTGAGCTCGGGCTGGAGCGTGGAGGCCGGGATGCCCAGCACCGGCGCCAGCTCGGCGGCCTCGGGACCGGGGTTGCGGATCTGCAGGTCGTCGGCCACCACCTCGTCGGTGGACAGCGACATGGCCAGCAGGTGGCCGCCCCGGGAGAGGATCGGCCCCCGCAGCCCCTGCAGCGGGACCGTCCGGGTCACCTCGCCCTTCCAGTAGGTGGCCATGTACGTTCCGCCGAACACGTCTATCTGGGTCAGCCGGCCGGCGATCAGCAGGAACGCCAGGAGGAAAACGCCGAAAAGGACCGTGGTGCGGTGCCGGTGGATGGGGGCGGGCGCGCCGATGGAAGGCTCCGTTCACTCGGTCTCCGCCCGAGGCCAGTCTTTTCTACATCAACCGGTGCCGGCGGTGGTGGACACCGGCGGGTTCAGGCCTCGCCCAGGGCGATCCGGCGGACCCGGCCCAGACCGTCGACCACCCCCAGCTCCGCCGCCTCGGCCGCCCCCCGGGCGATCTGCTCCTCGGAGAGGGACCGGCGGGCCCGGTCCAGCTCCGCCTTGAACTCGCCCCGCGGCGGCCACGACAGCTCCCGGTGGACCAGGTCGCAGACGCCGAGGGCCAGGGCGGCCTCCCCGGCGCGGCCCAGGTCGGCCAGGGCCCGGGTGGCGGTGATGGCCTGGATGAGCTCGCCGATGACCGAGTCGAAGTGGGCGACCGCCGACATGGCCCGGCCGTAGAGGGCGAGGGCGTCGGCGGGCCGGCCCTCGGAGAGGGCCACGTCCGCCCGGTAGGTGCTCACCTGGAAGTCCCGCCAGCTGCCCTGCGGGGTGTCCGGCACCAGGCTCTCCAGGATGGCCCGGGCCTCGGCGAAGCGGCCGTAGTAGCGCAGGACCTGGGCCCGGGCCATGCGGGTCTGCAGGTCCAGGACGCTGCCGGGGGCGACCAGCGTCATGGCCTTCTCCACCGGCGGCAGGGCCGCCTGGTAGTCGCCTTGGTGGCAGTACAGGTTGGAGGCGTAGAGCAGGCTCATGACCTCGCCGTCGCGGTCCCCCAGCTCGGCCCAGGCGGCGGCCGCCCTCAGGGAGGGGGTGGGGTCGGCCTCGAACAGCGCCAGCGCCCCTCTGGCCTGCAGGAGCCGGGCCCGGGTGTAGGCGTCGCTGGTGCGCGACAGGGCCAGCTCGACGTGGTCGCGCCCGAACAGGCCCAGGTTCGAGTGGGTCATCCACCAGCCGGTGGCCGCCGCCAGATGGGCGTGCAACTCCGGGTCGTTCTTGGCGGTCCACTCCAGGGAGGCGACGATGTTGGCCCGCTCCGGTTTGAGCACCAGCCGCCCCTCCCCCGCCACCGCCAGCCACTCCCGCTCGAACGGCTCGGCCAGGGCGGCCAGGGCCCGGGCCACGTCGCGGTGGGCGTCGGCGAGCTGCTCGGGCGAGACCAGCACGTCGCGGGCGTAGCTGCGCACCGGCGGGCGCAGCGACAGCCGCCCGTCGTCGACCCGCCGCACCAGGCTGACGTCGAGCAGGGTGGCCAGGCGGTCGACGGCGGCGCCGAAGGCCGCCTCGGCCAGGTCGGCGGTGAAACCGCCGGCGAATGCCGACAGCCGCCCGGCCAGCAGCCTGGTGTCCTCGTCGAGCAGCCCGCAGGTCCAGTTCAGGACCGCCACCAGCCCCCGTTGGCGGCGGGGCAGGTCCCGCCGGCCCCGCCCCAGGACGTCGGGACCCCGTTCCAGCCGGCGGCGCAGGGCGGCCACGTCCATGACGTCGAGGCGGGCGGCGGCCAGCTCCAGCGCCAGCGGCATACCCTCCAGCTGCTCGCACAGGCGGGTCACGTCGGCCGCGTTGGCCGGGGTCAGGGTGAACGGGATGCCGGCGGCCCGGGCCCGCTCGAGCAGCAGGGCGACGGACGGCACCTGGGCCAGGGCGGTCGGGTCCAGCCGGCCCTGGCGGGGCGGGGTGGCCAGAGAGCCGAGCCGCACCACCGTCTCCCCGGCCACGTGCAGCGGGGCCTGGCTGGTGACCACCACCCGCACGTCGGGGCCGGCCACCGCCAGCTTGGCCATGTCGGCGGCGGCGTCGATCACGTGCTCGGCGTTGTCCAGCAGGATCAGGGCCCGCCGGCCGGCGATGTGCTGCAGCACCCGGTCCAGCCAGCTCACCCCGTCGATACCCGGCAGCCCGAGGGCCATGGCCACGGCCGGGAGGACCTCCTCCGCCGAGGACAGCGACTCCAGGGCCACGAAGCAGACCAGGTCGAACGAGTCCACCAGCCGGTGGCCCAGCTCGATCATCAGCCGGGTCTTGCCCACCCCGCCCGGGCCGGCGATGGTGAGCAGCCGGGTGTCGCCGGTGCAGCGGGCCACCAGGTCCTCCAGGGTGGCGTCCCGGCCGATCAGGTCCGCCGGCGGCACCGGGAGGTTCGAGCGGCGACGGTCGAGGGTGCGTGGCGGGGAGAAGTCGGCGGCTCCCAGGCCGGCGGTGCGCAGGTGGAACAGCGGCCGGGGGACGGGGAAGTCCTTCAGGGAGTGCTCGCCCAGCGGATCGAACTCCCCCCGGGTGGCCAGCGCCCGGGTGGGGGCCGACACCAGCACCTGGCCCCCGGAGGCGGCGCCGGCCAGCCGGGCGGCGTAGTTGACGTCCGTCCCCCAGTACAGCCCGTCGCGCACCTGCGGGTTTCCGGTGTGCACCCCCATGCGCACCCTCACCTGGTGGCCGCCGGCCCAGGGCTCGGCGCCCAGGCGCTCCTGGGCCTCCTCGGCGGCGGCCAGGGCGTCGTCGGCGGAGCGGAAGGCCACGAAGAAGGCGTCGCCCTCCGTGTCGACCACCGTCCCGTGGTGGCGGGCCCACACGGCGCGGAGGGTCCGGTGGTGGGCGGCCAGCAGGTCCCCGTACAGGGGGCCGGCCGACTCGAGGAGCCGGGTGGACCCCTCGATGTCGGTGAAGACCAGGCTGACGGTGCCGGTCGGCAGGTCCGGGCCCGACGCCAAGCTCATCCTTCCCTGAGCAGGTGGACCGACCGCAGCCGCCTCTCCAGGTGGGTCTCGAGCATGGCGGTGGCCAGGTGGGCGGCGGTGGAGGTGGCCGCCCCCGGCGGCTCGCGCAGGGCCCCGGCCAGCCCACCGTTCAGTATTCGGGAGATGAGGTCCAGGGTGGGGGCGTCGACGGGGGTACCGCGCCGGTGCTCCCGGCAGAGCGTCCCGCCCTCCGCCGGGTCGAAGCTCACCAGGTCGACGGCCCCGCAGCGGACGCATTCGTCCACCACCGGCGCCACCCCTTCCAGGGCGAGGAGCTTCCAGTAGAACGCCCCGACCAGCAGCGGCGGCCGCTGCTCGGCGCCCGCCAGGGTGCGCAGGGCACCGGAGAGCATGCGGAACAGG
>JAKAXG010000426.1 GCA_021827225.1 Actinomycetes bacterium
GGCTGATCCCCCCTCGCAGTTCGGGGCGGCGGGAGACGCCGGACCGGAGACGCTCTGTGATGCTTGCCCGGGACGGACCGCTGCCCCCAGACTGACCGGATGCATAGCGATCGCCCGGAAGTCGCCGCTGGAGCTGTTGGGGGACGGCGCCTGCCCGAGGATTGGCGCCGGTGGGTCGTCTACCAGGTCTACCCGCGCAGCTTCGCCGACTCGAACGGCGACGGGACCGGCGACATCCCGGGAATCCTCTCCCGGCTGGATCACCTCGAGCGGCTGGGTGTCGACGTGCTGTGGCTCTCCCCCGTCTACCGCTCGCCGATGGACGACAACGGATACGACATCAGCGACTACCGGGACATCGACCCGCTGTTCGGGTCGCTGGAGGACCTGGACCGGCTCATCGCGGCCCTCCACGAACGGGGCATGAAGCTGGTGATGGACCTGGTGGTCAACCACACCTCCGACGAGCACCCCTGGTTCGTCGAGTCCCGCTCCAGCCGGGACAATCCCAGGCGCGACTGGTACTGGTGGCGGGACCCCCGCCCGGGAGCGGTTCCGGGCACGCCCGGTGCCGAGCCGACGAACTGGGAATCGCACTTCTCCGGGTCGACCTGGGAGTGGGACGAGAAGTCCGGCCAGTACTACCTCCACCTCTTCTCCAAGAAGCAGCCCGACCTGAACTGGGAGAACCCGGAAGTGCGGCGGGCGGTCTACGAGATGATGCGGTGGTGGCTCGACCGGGGCGTGGACGGGTTCCGCATGGACGTGATCAACATGATCAGCAAGGAGACGTCGCTACCCGACGTCACCCCCCGGCCCGGGTCGCTCTACGGCCCCGGCCAGCGCTACTTCATCTGCGGGCCCCGCAACCACGAGTTCCTCCAGGAGATGCACCGGGAGGTGTTCGCCGGCCGGGAGGCCCACGTGTTCACAGTCGGCGAGACACCCGGGGCGACGGTCGAAGACGCCGTGCTGTTCACCGATCCCGACCGCCACGAGGTCGACATGGTGTTCCAGTTCGAACACGTCTCGCTGGATTACGGATCCCACCGCTACGACCCTCGGCCTCTGTCGCTGCCGGCGCTGAAGGCGGTGATGACCGCATGGGAGGAGGGCCTGGCCGAGAGCGGATGGAACTCGTTGTACTGGGGCAACCACGACCAGCCGCGGGCCCTGTCCCGCTTCGGCGAGGACACGGTGCACCGCGTGGAGGCGGCGAAGACGCTGGCCACCGTCCTGCACCTCCACCGGGGGACGCCCTACGTGTACCAGGGCGACGAGATCGGCATGGCCAACAGCCCGTTCACCGCCATCGAGGATTTCCGCGACATCCAGGCGCTCAACTTCCATGCCGAGGCGCTGGCCCGCGGGGAGGAGGACCTGTCGGATCTGCTCCACAACATGACCCGGATGAGCCGCGACCAGGGCCGCACCCCGATGCAGTGGGACGGGACACCCAACGCCGGCTTCACGACCGGAACGCCGTGGATCCCTGTCAATCCGGACCACGTCACTGTCAATGCGTCCGCCCAACTCGAGGACCCCGACTCCGTCTTCGCCCATTACCGCCGCCTCATCGAGCTCCGTCACACCGAGCCGCTGGTGACCGACGGCCGCTTCGAACTGCTCCTCCCCGATCATCCCGAGTTGTGGGTCTTCCTGAGGCGCGGCGACGACGCCGACCTTTTGGTGGCTGCCAACTTCTCGTCCGCGACGGTTCGGGCCCCCGTCCCTCTGGATGCGGCGTGGAACCGGGCGGATCTGCTCGTCGCCACCCATCAGTCGCCACCCGAACCGCCGGAGCTGGAGCTGCGGCCGTGGGAGTCGGCGGTGTGGCGGTACGGGGGGTGAGCCTGGGCTCGGTGTATCAAGCGGGTCGCGCCCGCCTCTCTGGACGCGGCGCAGCGAGTTCAGAGTGCGTCGAGGGGGAACGCAAGAGATGCTGGCAAGGCTGGGATCGGAGAAGGCCCACCGGATCCGCAGCCGGGCGGCCGACCCAGCCGACGCCGGCGTGGAGGCGAACTCCAGGCTGACGGGGGCCACCGCCGCCCTCCTGCTGGTGCTGTTCTTCATCGAGGGACTCACGCTTCTGGGTGTACGCCAGCACCTGAGCGTCCACGTCTTCATCGGGATGCTGCTCATTCCGCCGGTGCTCGTGAAGATCGGTTCCACGACCTGGCGGTTCGCCCGCTACTACTCGGGATCACCTGCGTATCGGCGTAAGGGGCCACCGCCGGCCCTGCTCCGACTGCTCGGTCCGGTCCTGGTCGTGGTCACGGTCTTGATGCTGGCCTCCGGCGTGGCACTGCTTCTGGTGCCCCGCTCCGACTTGGGCTTCCTCCTGTTCGTCCACAAGGCCACCTTCGTGTTGTGGTTCGGGGCCATGGCCATCCACGTTCTCGGGCACCTGCTCGAGACGACCCGCCTGGCCCGGCTGGACCTGGCTCATCGCACCCGGGCGCAGATCTCCGGCGCGTCGGCCCGACAGTGGACGCTCGCGCTCAGCCTGGTGGCAGGGCTGGTACTGGCGGCCCTGATGATGGGCTCGACGGCGCAGTTCTGGGGCCACGCCGGAGCCCTCTTCGGCCACCATCACTAGAGGCCACCCGAAGTCGACCGACGCCGCAATCCGCTCGGCACAAGGGGCCACGGCGGGATCGCGGTCGAGGGGCAGTTCCCACCAGTCGGCGGCCAGATCAATCCGCAGCGCCGTCACTCCGACTCGGTCGGGCGGCGCCGGCGGGCTGAAGGCGGTGAGCTCCTGCGTCGGTAGCAACGTTCGGACGCTCGGCAGAGTCTGGGATCACGGGTCTGGATGACAGCCCCAGGACCCCGAGCTCCTAAACGGGAGCCGCGCGGTCCTCAGCTGTCGTCGCTGCCACCGCCGCCAACTTCCGAGGCTGGAGAACGGTTCTGGCTTCCCGCCACCAAGGCGGCTGGTCTCGCTGGGCTGCGAATACATGACCTGAGGCATGCGGCGGTGGCTGGCGGCCGGCGCCGACCCGGTCGAGGTCGTTCGAGGGGCTGGGCACGCCTCCACGGTGACGGCGCTGGACCGAACCGAAGCCCTGGACGTCCTTGCGAGGGGCGGCTCGGATTCCACCTCTGGGGCCCATTCGGGGTCCAAGCGACGTCCTCGGGATCCGGGTGCCGAGTCTGCACAGCCTCCCAGCAGGACTTTTGCAGTGGGCGCTAGAGGACTCGAACCTCCGACCTCAGCCGTGTGAAGGCTGCGCTCTAACCAACTGAGCCAAGCGCCCTGGTAGGGAATGCAGAGCGTAGCGTCCGCGGGCGCTCCCCGCCAGACCGCTACCCCCGGGACCCACAAAAGGGGATGCGGGACGACCCGTTGAACCGTTATCATCGAAGACCGCAGCAAGGGCCAGCGTCGTCCCTTCGCGCGAGGACCAGTCACCACCGATCCCCCGGAAGGACGCCAGTTGGCTTCACCGACCACGCCGTCGGGCCTGTACCGGCCCGAGTTCGAACACGACGCCTGTGGCGTCGCCTTCGTCGTCGACATGCACGGCCGGCGCAGCCACCGCATGGTGCAGATGGGCCTGGACAGCCTGTGCAACCTCGAGCACCGGGGCGCCTCCGGCGCCGAGGCGAACACCGGTGACGGCGCCGGGATCCTGATCCAGGTCCCGGACCGCTTCTACCGGGAGGTCGCCGGCTTCGAGCTGCCCCCGGCGGGCCGCTACGCCACCGGCATCGCCTTCGTGCCGGCGGGCGGCGGGGACGAGCGCCACGCCATCGGGCGCATCGCCGAGGAGGAGGGGATGACCCTTCTCGGCTGGCGGGACCTGCCGGTCGACCCCTCGGACCTGGGGACCATGGCCCGCGACGCCATGCCCGAGTTCCACCAGCTGTTCGTCAGCGGCCCCGGCGACTGCGACGGCCTCGAACTGGAGCGGCGGGCGTTCATCCTGCGCAAACGGATCGAGCACCAGGTTGACGGCGTCTACCTGCCCTCCCTCTCCGGCCGCACCGTCGTCTACAAGGGGATGCTGACGGCGCCGCAGGTCCGGCACTTTTTCCCGGATCTCAACGACGACAGGGTCGACACCGCCCTGGCGCTGGTGCACAGCCGCTTCTCCACCAACACCTTCCCGAGCTGGCCGCTGGCCCACCCCTACCGCTACGTCGCCCACAACGGCGAGATCAACACCCTGCAGGGCAACCGGAACTGGATGCGGGCCCGGGAGGCCCTCCTGGCCAGCGACGTGCTGCCCGGCGACATCGCCCGGATCTTCCCCGTCGTCACCCCCGGCGCCAGCGACTCGGCCAGCTTCGACGAGGTGCTGGAGCTTCTGCACATGGGCGGCCGGTCGCTCCCCCACGCCGTGCTCATGATGATCCCCGAGGCGTGGGAGAACCACCGGACCATGGACCCGGCGCGGCGGGCGTTCTACCGGTTCCACGCCGCGGTGATGGAGCCGTGGGACGGCCCCGCCTCGATCGCGTTCACCGACGGGACCGTCATCGGTGCCGTGCTGGACCGCAACGGGCTGCGCCCCTCCCGCTACTGGGTCACCGACGACGGACTGGTCGTCATGGCCTCCGAGGTGGGCGTGCTGGACATCCCGGCGGCCAAGGTCGTGCAGCGGGGCCGCCTGCAGCCGGGGCGAATGTTCCTGGTCGACACCTCCCAGGGCCGGATCGTCGCCGACGAGGAGATCAAGTCGGCCCTGGCCGGCGAGCACCCCTACGAGGCCTGGCTGGCCGACAACCAGATCCACTTCGACGACCTGGCCCCCCGTTTCACGCTG
>JAKAXG010000427.1 GCA_021827225.1 Actinomycetes bacterium
CCACCATCGCCTGGGCGAAGAACTCGACCTGGCGGAGCGGTTCGAAGACCGGGCCGACCGGGCCTCCCAGCTTCGCCTCGAGGTCGACGGTACGGACGGCGCCGTCGGCGAAGCTGACCTTCAGCCGGTACCCGCCGAGGTGCTCGACGGAGCGGACGTGGTAGGGGGCGCTCATGGCAGTGGCTCAATGCTAACGAGCGGGAGCTCGGCGACGGCTCGTGCCCAGTCGACCCCGAGGGCGGCCTTGTGAGTCAGGTTCGGGAACGCCGCCAGAGCATTGGGATAGAACTCGATCAGCAGGGAGCGGAGCCGATTCACGGCCAGCTGGCGGCCCCAGATGGCTTCTTGGTGTTGACGTGCTAGAGCCTTGACCGCCAACGCCTCTTCGCTCAGTGCCGGCAGGGGCCGGTGTCGTTCCAGATCCGTGCGCAAGATGTCCGCCAGGACCACAGCGTCGCCTGGATCGGACTTGCCTCCCGCCTGGCCGTGGCGCTCCCGACAACGCGCGACCGCTCGCGGGTTGATGGCATACCCGGCCAGCCCCGCCGCTCGGAGAGCAGCTACGAGGAGCCCCTTGTCGGTCTCGATCGCCACCGGGACCGCCGACGGATCCTCGGCATGGTCTCCGAGAATCGCCATCAACTCGGAAAACCCTTGGCGCCAGTATCGATGCGCAGCTTGGCGACCCGGGCACCGGACTCATCGACCAGCGCTACATTGAATCGACTCGTTGGTCGCTGACCGGTGGAGCGGGGGCGGGGATGCAGCTGACCGCACCAGGCCACCGGCTGCCCGACCGAGTGAGCGATGAAACGTTGTGAGCCAATCGCAGGGTAGACACTTTCGGCAGGAGTCCGTTGGACTCGACCCGTCTTTCCTATAGCGCTCAGACTCCGCCAACACTCGGGTCTCAGCTGGCTGCTCGTTGACGATAGTCCTGACCGGCATCTCGATGACCTGAGAACGGATCACCCGTAAGCCATTCCGGTCGCTTCACCTCCGGGACGGTCTCGGACGCGGGTCGGGTGCCCGGCGTGCGAGACGGGCAACCCTGGCTTGGACGGCCGCCGTATCCGGACGTCGGCTCCCTACCTTCGGGTGTGAATCGGGTCCTCGAGCACTGGAATAGCCGGGCCGAGCTGTGGTGCAGGCTCGGCGGTCTCCGGGCTCTGGCTCCCGGACAAAGCAGTGCCTCGAGATCTCGAAAACACACTGTGGAGACTCTGCTCGTGGAGGAAGGAGTTGACGTGAAGCCCGCACAGGGCCACCTCGGCTAGGAGAATCAGGGCCGAACCTTCAGTGGGGGGTCGCTCTGCGCCCCCAAAGTTTCCATTCGGAAAGACTTGACAAAGGCAGGTCCACTACTTACCCTGCCTGGGAAAGCTTCCAAACGGAAGCATCTCGGGGGACCCAACGGTTGTTGGGGTGGTCGCTGGCAAGCGATCGGAGTACGAAACGGGAGGAACAGTATGCGTCATGGCGATATTTCGTCCAGCCTCGACACCGTCGGGGTGGCGGTGGTCAACTACAAGATGCCCCGGCTGCACACCCGGGACGAGGTGCTCGACAACGCCGGGAAGATCGCCGACATGGTCGTGGGCATGAAGCAGGGCCTGCCTGGGCTGGATCTGGTGGTGTTCCCGGAGTACTCCACTCAGGGGATCATGTACGACCCCGAGGAGATGTACGCCACTGCCTCGACTGCCCCGGGGGACGAGACCAGGATCTTCGGTGAGGCCTGCCGGCGGGCTGGGGTATGGGGCGTCTTCTCCATCACGGGTGAGCAGCATGAGGAGCACCCCAACAAGCCGCCGTACAACACCTTGGTGTTGATCGACAGTTCGGGGAGCATTGTGCAGAAATACCGCAAGATCCTTCCCTGGGTACCCATCGAGGGGTGGTATCCGGGGGACACGACGTTCGTGAGCGACGGGCCCAAGGGACTGAAGATCTCGCTGATCATCTGCGACGACGGGAACTACCCGGAGATATGGCGGGACTGCGCCATGAAGGGTGCTGAGTTGATCATCCGTCCCCAGGGCTACATGTATCCTGCCAAGGACCAGCAGGTGCTGATGTCCAAGGCCATGGCGTGGGCAAACAACTGCTACGTGGCTGTGGCCAATGCCACCGGATTCGACGGCGTCTACTCCTACTTCGGGCACTCGGCCATCATCGGTTTCGACGGGCGAACCCTCGGCGAGTGCGGTGAGGAGGAGTACGGGATCCAATACGCCCAGCTGTCACTGTCGGCTATCCGCGATGCCCGTCGCAACGATCAGTCGCAGAACCACCTCTTCAAGCTCTTGCACCGGGGCTACACGGGAATTCACGCCGCTGGCGACGGCGACAAAGGCGTGGCTGAATGCACGTTCGACTTCTATCGACTCTGGGTAACCGACGCGGAAGCCGCGCAGAAGGCAGTGGAGTCGATCACCCGGGAGACCGTCGGCGTGGCTGACTGTGCGGTCGGTGACCTGCCGGCGGAGAAGGTGCGCGAGGCGTAGGTGCGGTGCCCTTCGTAACTGATCGACTCGCCCCGCAAAACGGCTCGCCCGCCCTGCGGGTCTCGCCCGGGGAACTCTCCCGGCGGCTGGCCGCCGGGGTCCTCGGGCAGGACCGGGCCGTCGAGGCTGTGACCCGGGCGGTGACCCTGGCCCGGGCCGGCCTCGTCGGGGACGAGAGGCCGCTGGCGAACCTGCTGCTCGTAGGCCCGACCGGGGTCGGGAAGACAGAGCTGGTACGGCGACTGGCGGCCATCTTGCGCAGTGGGCCCGACGACCTGTGCCGGGTTGACATGAGCGCTTTGGCGCAGGAGCACTACGCCGCATCGTTCAGCGGTGCGCCTCCTGGCTACGCCGGCAGCAAGGAGGGCTACAGCCTCTTCGAACGAACCAAGATCGAAGGGGACCCCTACACGCCGGGGATAGTGCTCTTCGACGAGGTGGAGAAGGCCCATCCGACCGTCCTTCGGGCCCTGCTCCAGGTGCTCGACCACGGCATCCTGCGCCTGGCCAACGGCCAAGAGCGCGTGGAGTTCCGCAACTGCTTCGTCTTCATGACATCCAACCTGGGATCGAGGCAGCTATCCCGGCTACTGAGCGGCCCGGTCGGCCACGCTGAACGATGGCGGCACCGCAACGCCCCGAGGATGCCGGGCACTCAGCGGGTGATGCGATCGGCGACGGGGAGGATCGCCAATCGTGAGATCCGCCGGTTCTTCGACCCCGAGTTCCTCAACCGCCTCGACGAGGTGGTGATCATGAACGACCTCGAACCGGAGGTGGCCCGGCAGATCGTCCGTCTCAGGGTGGAGGAGCTGACGTCCCGGGCGGCTCGACGCTCGGTGGACCTGACCGTATCCCCGGCTGTAATCGACCTGCTGCTCGACACCGGCTTCGATCCCGCCTACGGAGCCCGGAACCTCCAGCGCGCCGTGCGCCGACACCTGTCGGTCCCCCTGGCCCATGCCATGGCCGACAGAACGGGCCGGGATCGACCCCTGCGGCTGCTGGCCGACCTGAAGGGGGGAGAGGTCAGCGTCACCCGGGTCTGATCCGGGCCTCCAGCAGCTACCGACTATCGCAGAAGACCTTGCAGCACCCATGGGCGCACGGTGAGTCGCGCCTGGAAACCAGCGACATTCGAAAACCGACCCTTCGGAGGGGGAGAAAGCACATGGTAGACAGGCTCAGTATCGACGCGGTCGGGGATGCCCCGGCAGGTGTACCGGCCACCAACGGCACGCCGGACGGCATCAGGAACAAGCGGCGGGAGAGCACCGAGGACTACACCGCACGGTACGCGCCCCGCAGCTATAGGCGCTGGGGATCGGCGTCGGTGGCTACGACAGCTCTAGGAGGCATGGCTTACCTGGCTGACTTCGCCATCGGCGGATCCATCGGCGTCGCCCACGGCACGGCCAACGCCCTGGTGGCCATTCTTGTGGCGGCGGTGCTGATCTTTGTCACCGCCCTGCCTCTCGCCTATTACAGCGCCCGTTACAACATCGATTTGGACCTGGTCACCCGGGGAGCCGGGTTCGGCTACTACGGCTCGGTCATCACCAACATCGTGTTTGCCAGCTACACCTTCATCTTCTTCGCCCTCGAAGGGTCGATCATGGCGCAGGGCCTGCAGCTGGGTCTGCACATTCCACTGTGGATCGGTTATCTGATCACCACACTGCTGATCATCCCCCTCGTCATCTACGGGATGAACACGTTGAGCAAGGTGCAGGTGTGGACCACGCCCATCTGGCTGATCCTCATGGTGGCACCGGTCGCATACCTGGCCATCAGCGACCCGTCCACGGTGAGCCACTTCATGAATTACCGGGGCACCGGCGGCCAGAGCTTGAATGTGGCCGCGGTGATGGGAGGCGCCGGGGTGGTGCTGTCACTGATCGCCCAGATCGGCGAGCAGAACGACGTCCTGCGCTTCATGCCCACCCGCACCGAGACCAACAAGCGGGCCTGGTGGACGGCGGTCGTCCTGGCTGGACCCGGCTGGGTGCTGATGGCCATCATCAAGCAGACTCTGGGCGTGTTCCTCGCCGTCTACGTGCTGGCGAGGGTGTCACCCACTCTGGCCACCGAGCCGGTGGAGCAATTCCGGGCCGCCTTCGTCCAGGCCGTTCCCAGCTGGCTGGCCATCACCCTGGCCGTCATCCTGGTGGTGCTCAGCCAGGTGAAGATCAACGTGGTGAACGCCTACTCCGGATCGCTGGCATGGACCAACAGCTACACCCGCATCACCAAGCGTTACCCG
>JAKAXG010000428.1 GCA_021827225.1 Actinomycetes bacterium
CGATCTCTGGTGCACCGCCAGTTGGACGAGTACCCCGACGGGGCTCGGCGCTACGCCTTCCTGGCGGTGGTGGTGGCAGCGTCGATCGTCCTGTACTACGAGCAGTACGTGCAGGGAGCGGTGTCGCCCTCGGTGCTGGCGCATTTCCAGATCTCGTTCCGCTTCTACCTGACCCTGGTCGTGATCTCCAACACGGTGGGGGCCCTGGCGTCCCTGCTGGCGGGGGTGGCGGACCGCTGGGGCCGGGCCAACCTGGTCGTGGTGGGGCTGCTGGTCGCCGGGGCGGTCACCGCGTTCGGGGTGCCGGCGGCACCCGACACGGCGACCTACGCGGTGCTGCTGTCGGTGGTCGCCTTCGTGGAGGGCGTGGTCCTGGTCGCCACCCCGGCCCTGGTGCGGGACTTCTCCCCCCAGATGCGCCGGGGCACGGCCATGGGGCTGTGGACGCTCGGACCGGTGATCGGCAGCCTGGTCGTCTCGGAGGTGGCGTCCAACACCCTCGACCACCTGAAGGCCTGGCAGGACCAGTTCCACATCGCCGGCATCACCGGGCTGGTGGTGTTCGTGATCGCCCTGGTCGGGCTCAGGGAGCTGTCGCCGCAACTGCGGGACCAGCGGATGGTGTCGCTGCGGGAGCGGGCGCTGATCGAGGCCCGGGCCCGGGGCGTCGATCCCGCCGCCGCGGTGGAGCGCCCGTGGCGGCAGATGGCCCGGGCCGACATCCTGGTGCCCGCCGTCGGGGTGAGCCTGTTCCTGCTGATCTACTACGCGGCGGTGGCCTTCTTCGTCATCTACTTCACCTCGGTGTTCGGCTACTCCCAGGCCAGGGCCAACGGCCTCGGCAACTGGTTCTGGGCGGCCGACGCGGTGGCGGTGGTGGTGGCGGGCATCCTCTCGGACCGCATCGGGGTGCGCAAGCCGCTCATGGCCGGCGCCGGGGTGCTGGCGGTGGTGATGACCTTCGTCTTCGCCAGCCGGGCAACCGACCCGACCACGACCTACACCACGTTCGTGGTCATCATCTCGATCCTGTCGTTCAGCCGGGGGACGGTCTACGCGCCGTGGATGGCCTCGTTCACCGAGACGGTCGAGGACCACAACCCGGCCCTGGTCGCCACCGGCCTGGCGGTGTGGGGGTGGATCCTGCGCATCGTGGTGGCGTTGTCGTTCCTGGTACTGCCGGCGGTGGTCACCTCGGTGACACCGGTGACCGAGTACGGACCCCACCTCCAGGCCATCGCCGCCGCCTACCCGCAGCAGATCGCCACCCTGCGGGCCCTGGACCCGGCGACCCGCAACGCCCTCAAGGCCGACCCCGCTGACCGCGCCGCCATCGTCGGGGCGGTGGGCGAGATCTCTCGGGCCGAGCACGTCACCGGGGCCCGGGCGGTCCAGCTCCTGGTGGGCCTCAGATCGATGCCCCAGGCGGACCGGGACTACCTGAACGCCCACAGCGCGGCGGTGGCCTCGGCCAGAGCGTCGGCGCCGGGGCAGTGGCGGACATGGTGGTGGGTGTGCGCCTTCGGCCAGATCGCCTTCCTGCCCACGGTGTTCCTGCTGCGGGGCCGGTGGCGGCGTTCCGCCGCCCGGCGGGACGCGGCGGCCTACGAGCAGATCATCGACGAGGAGCTGGCCGGGCTGGGGGCGACGGCCACAGGTGCGCCCGAGGGTACCGGGGCGACCGAGGGGAGCGGCGTCCGGCCCGGGCTGGAGCCGGCGTAGGCGGCTCAGGCGCCGGGGGAGGCGGCCTGGGGGCCAGGGTGCATCCGCATCACCAGAAACCGCGGCCAACCATTTGGTTGGGAGCTGATACCGGCCGGTGCTAGCTTCGATCCACGGCGACGGGCGGCGAGCCTCCAGTAGCCGCTTGGCGTCGAGTCCCACCCGAGGATCAAACCTTGTCCGCAGCCGAGAACTTCGAGCGAGCCGTTCCCCCCAAGGCCCGGAAGAACCGGGAGGTCGGGAGCCGATTCGAGGACATCGTCGATGCCGCGGCCCGGCTGTTCTCCGAGCAGGGCTACGCCGCCACCAGCATCCAGGACATCGCCGACAGCGTCGGCCTCCTGAAGGGGAGCCTCTACCACTACATCCACACCAAGGAGGACCTGCTCGAGGCGGTGATCCAGGAGGCCCACCACCACACCGCCGCCCTCGGCGTGGAGGCCCTGGCGTTCGAGGGGGATGCCCTGGCCAAGCTCTCCTACGTGGTGCGCCAGCACCTCTCCGGCGCCACCGAGCACCTGGCGAAGGTCCGGGTCTTCTACCGGGAGGCCAAGTTCCTGCCCCCGGACCGCCTGGAGCACATCCTGGCGTCCCGGGACAGCTACGAGCACGCCCTGCGCCAGATCATCGCGACCGGCCAGGAGGAGGGCACCCTGGCCGCCCACCTGGACCCGACGCTGACCGCCATCGCCATCCTGGCGGTGCTGAACTCGGTGCAGCAGTGGTTCCGCCCGGACGGCCCCCGCTCCCTGGAGGAGGTCACCGCCGCCTTCACGGACCTGATCCTGCGCAGCGTGGCGGCGCAGCCGGTGGCCCCGCCGGCGGCGGCCAGCGGCCCGGGCCGGAGGTAGAGGGCCCGGTCAGGACCGGGCCGGCTCGCGGGGCAGGCCCAGGACGCGCTCACCCAGGATGTTGCGCTGGATCTCGTCGGTCCCGCCGGCGATGCGCAGGCCGGGTAGGGACAGGCGCAACCGACCCCACGTGTAGCGGCCCCACGCCCCGGTGTCGGCGACCGACGCCGGGCCGGCCACGGCGCAGGCGGTGTCGGCCAGCTGGGCCAGGAACTGGTTGCGCAGCAGCTTGGTCACCGACATCTCGGGACCGGGGCTGCCGCCGGCGGCGGCGATGAGGCGCATGCTGGTCAGCTCCAGGACCCGGCCCAGGACGGCGGCCCGGGTCACGGCGGCCCGGTTGCGGGCCAGCTCGGCGGGGGAGGAGGCCGGGCTGTGGTGCAGCAGCTCGACCAGCCGCTCCACCAGTTCCGCCGGGGGCACCTCCTCGCCGGCGCCCACCGCCTCCCGCTCGCTCATCAGGGTGGTTATGGCCACCCGCCACCCTTCGCCGACGCCGCCCAGGCGGCGGTCGTCCGGTATGCGGGCCTCGTTGAGGAACACCTCGTTGAAGTGGGCCCCGCCGGTCATCTGGGTGAGGGGCCGGACCTCGACTCCGGGCTGGTGCATGTCGATCAGGAACATGGTCAGGCCCTGGTGCCTGGGGGCGGACGGATCGGTCCGGGCCAGCAGGAGACCCACGTCGCTGTACTGGGCGTAGGAGTTCCAGACCTTCTGGCCGGTCACCACCCACTCGTCGCCGTCCCGGCGGGCCCGGGCGGACACCCCGGCCAGGTCTGATCCGTTCCCCGGCTCGGAGAACAGCTGGCAGGCGAACATGTCACCCCGGTAGAGGCCGCGGAGGAACCGTTGCTTCTGCTCCGGGGTGCCGTGAATGGCGATGGCCGGGGCCACGATCAGCAGCCCGACCAGGAAGCAGCCCTGGTCGGGCAGGTCGTAGCGCTTCTCCATGGCGCGGAACGAAGCGGCCTCGGTGCGGCCCAGCCCGGCCCCGCCGTACTCGACGGGGCCGTCGATCCAGCCGTAGCCGGCGTCGAAGAGCTGGCGGCGCCAGGACCGGGCGGCGGTGATGGACGCCCGCTCCTGCTCCTGGGTCTCGTCCGAGATCAGCGGGATGGTGTCATCGCCCTCGCCGAAGAGGGTCCGGCGGGTCGTCCGGGGCCGGGCGTGGGCGGACAGGAACGCCTCGGCGCCGGCCAGGAAGTCGGTTGCCCCTCTCAGCGGGGGGTCCCGTCCTCGGTGGCGGCGGTCGGCGGGACGGGCACGCTCCGCCCCTCCACCGCGGCCCGGGCCATCTCCCGGGCCTGGTCCAGGTCGTAGTGCTTGCGGGTCACTATCCGCTGGGCGTAGAGGCCGCCGCCGGCCTGGATGTTGGTGACGTGGCGCCAGCCCCCGTAGGAGTCGGCGGTCAGGTCCCTGATGGTGTGGAACAGGCGGGCCCGCCACTCGCCGTCGACGTCGTTGCCGGTGGACATGTACTTGCGGATGGCCGGCCCGACCTCGTCGTTCTCCATGTCGGCGATGGTGGGGGCGGTCAGGACGGAGCCGCCGGCGATGTCGTGGAGGTGGCGCACCATCAGGGAGAAATTGGCGGCGCCGTGGTACTTGCCGGCGTTGGTGTACAGCTCGTTGGGGAACGCCGCCCCGTGCTCGCCGAACTTGCAGTTGGTGATGGCCGCCTCCAGCGAGGCCCGGACCAGGGTGGCGTAGATGATCATCTCCGAGATCTTCTCTTTGATGTGGCCGACCCCGGCCAGGCCGTTGGCCTCGGCGATCAGCTGGGCCAGGCCCACCATGAGATCGGCGTCGTCGACCATCGCCGACAGCCCTCCCAGGCGCTCCCACAGGCCCAGGGAGTGGGCGAACACCGCGGCCTGGGCGGTGACCCCGTCCAGGACGACCCTCTCGGTCGGGACGAACACGTCATCGAAGATGACGAAACCTTCGGGGTAGTGGTTGCGCGACGACACCGGGAAGGTGCGGGTGTCGGAGTGGCGGGGGGCGTAGGTGGTGTCCACGATCCTCACCCCGGGGGCGTTGACCGGGACCAGGCAGGCGATGGCGTAGTCCTCCTCACCGGGTTTCATGGACTTGGTGGGGATCGTCATCAGGTCGTGTCCGAGGGACGCCCCGGTGATGTGGAGCTTGGCCCCCCGGATCACCACCCCGTCGCGCTGGCGGTCCACCACCCGCAC
>JAKAXG010000429.1 GCA_021827225.1 Actinomycetes bacterium
CTGGAGCGACCTGACCTCAGATGCGGCGTGGTGGGCTGGTGGTCGGCCGACCACGAGGTGGCCGCGGAGACGGCGGCCGACGGCGGGGACATCCACGCCAACCGCAGCGAGACGTCCCTGATGCTCGCCGTCGCACCGAACTTCGTGCACCTGGACCGCATTCCTCACGCAGACGACCCGGATCGCACCGGGGACCTGGTCTTCCGCTACACCGCATCATCGCTCTCCACGAACGGGGTTACCGGTCGGCCCTCCGAGGCGTCGGCCGATCTGGGCCGGCGGCTCATGGAGCGCACAGTCGCGGCCATAGCGTCGCTCGTCGAGCGGGGACGGGCGGAGGAACCACCACTGGTGGATCACTCGCCC
The DNA here is from genome assembly GCA_021827225.1 of Actinomycetes bacterium. The sequence goes on from JAKAXG010000429.1 coordinate 367, forward strand.
GCCCGCCCGCCGGCGCAGCCGCTCACCCCGGAGGGTATGAGTTGACCCCGGCGGTGGCGGTGATGATCGGCCGGAGCCCCGAGAGGCGGTACTCGATACACCGCGGCTACATCGACGCCGTGACCGCGGCCGGAGCCCTGCCCGTCCTGCTGGCGGTGGGCCCAGGGACGGACCCCGACGCCATCCTCCGGGCGGCCGGCGCATGCTCCGGGTTGATCCTCACCGGAGGCAACGACGTCGATCCCTGCGTATACGGCGCCGAGCGGGGCCGTGGCGAGAAGGACACCGATCCGGACCGGGACACCATCGAGGTGGCCGCCGTCCACGCCGCGATGTCGGCAGGCCAGCGGGTCCTCGGGATATGCCGCGGCATCCAACTGCTGGCCGCCGCTCTGGGGGGCACCCTCGTGGGCGATCTCCCAGCCAGCGGGCACACCGGGCACGAGGAGGAGGAACGGGAGGGCCAGCCGGTTCACGCCGTCACGGCCGACACCGGTTCGCTCGCCGCGCTGAGTCTCGCCGGAGCCTGCAGTGTGAACTCGATCCACCACCAGGCCGTCGCCACCACCGGACCGGTCCTGGCGGCCACGGCATGGAGTCCCGACGGCGTGATCGAGGCGGTCGAGGGGCCAGGGGTGCTCGGTCTCCAGTGGCACCCGGAGCGCCTGATCGCCTCGGACCCCCGTCACCTGGCTCCCTTCCAGTGGGTCGTCGGAGCATGACCGTGGCCGTCGTCACCGGCGCCGGACGCGGTCTCGGCAGGGGCATCGCCATGGCCCTGGCCGCCGCCGGCCACGACCTGGTCCTCGGCTGGCACCACGACGAGGCGTCCGTGCTCGAGACCGCCTCCGGCGCAGCCGGCCATGGCGTGACGGCCATCGCCGTGCAAGGCGACGTGTCGGACCCGGACACATCCTCCCGCCTCGCCGCTGCCGCGGCGGAGATGTCCGGCGGCGTTGACGTCTGGGTCAACAACGCAGGCGTGTCGGTCCTGGCACCGCTGATCGGGACGACCACCGCCGACATGGAGCGCATGATGGCAGTGAATTTTTCCGGGACATTCCACGGGATGCAGGCGGCGGCGGTCGTCATGCGCGACGCCGGCCGGCGCGGGCGGATAATCAACGTGGCCTCCGATCTGGGCCTGCAGGCTGCGCCCCTGCTGGCCTGCTACAGCGCCACCAAGTTCGCCGTGGTCGGCCTCACGCAGGCTGCAGCCGTGGAACTGGGCCCGCTCGGTATCACGGTGAACGCCGTCTGCCCGGGAACGGTCGAAACCGACATGGTAGCCAGGGAGCAACTGGCAGAAGCCCGCCTGACCGGCACCTCTGTGGGCGACGTGCGCTCCCGGCTGCGGGCCGACGTTCCGGCGGGACGCCTCTGCACCGTGGCCGACGTGGCCGCCCTGGTCGGCTTTTTGGCCAGCCCGGCCGCGGAGTTCGTCACCGGCCAGGCCATCTGCACCAACGGCGGATCGATACGGCATTGAAATCGGACCCCCTACAAGGAGAAACCAACGACATGTCCCAGCCCGTCCACCCGACCCGCCGGCGCACCCTCCTCGCCGGAATCATGGCGACCGCCGCCGTCGGCCTCTCGGCCTGCGGTGGCGGCACGTCGACGAGCTCCGCTGCCTCGTCGGCCGCCATCAACGTATCCGCCTCCCACACCCTCAACCTGGCCTTCGGCGCCGACATGCAGGTACCTGACCCGGACATCTTCTACGAGATCGAGGGCAATGCCGTCGTCACCTCCGTCTACGAGGGACTCGTCCGGTACGCCAACGGTTCCACCAAGATCGAGCCGGCCCTGGCGCAGAGCTGGACCATCTCGCCCGACGGCATGACCTACACCTTCCACCTGCGACCCGGCGTCACATTTCATGACGGCACGCCCGTCACCTCCCAGGCGGCCGCGTTCAGCTTCGCCCGCCGCACCGGCGTGAACTCTGCGCCCGCCTACATGCTCGCCAACGTGGTCTCCACCCAGACCCCCGATCCGCTCACCTTCATCGTCCACCTCAACCAGCCTGTGTCGGCGTTCATGGACTACCTGGCATCGCCCTACGGTCCGAAGCTGGTCAGCCCGGCCACCGTCAAGGCGCACGAGACCGGCGTCACCGCGACGAACCCCAACGGTGACTGGGCCCAGCAGTACCTGAAGACCCATGATGCGGGCACCGGGCCGTACGAGATAACCCAGTTCGTCCCGGGCAGCCACTACGTGCTGTCGGCCTACAAGGGCTACTGGGGGACCAAGCCCTACTACACCACCATCAACATCAACATCGTTCCGGACGTGAGCGTCCAGCAGGCCGAGCTGGAGAGCGGGCAGCTGTCGATGATCCTGCACGGCCTCCCGGTCAACGCCGTGGAGAGCTTCCAGAAGAACAAGAACTTCGAGGTCCAGGCCTTCCCGGCGCAGCTGAAGGCCATGCTCGACGTCAACCCGAACATCGGGATCTTCAAGAGCCAGGCTGTCCGCTCGGCTCTACGGCAGGCCATCAACAAGGCCGCCATCGTCTCCGCCGTGTACGGAAACACGCTGGCGACGGTGTCCACCCAGGTGTACCCGGTGGACGAGTTCCCACCCGGCATGGCCATGGACAACCCCACCTACAACCCCTCTGCGCTGAAGAAGGCCCTGGCATCGGTTCCCGGGTCCAGGAACATCAGCCTGGCCTACTCCACGGACGACCCGACCAACCAGCGGCTGGCCGAGTTCATCCAGAGCGAGCTGGACGCCGAGGGCCTGAACGTCCAGGTGCACGGCGTACCCATGGGGCAGGTGTTCGACTACGCCAGCACCCCCGCTTCCCCGCTGCCGAACCTGCTCGTCTGGACCGTCAATCCCGACGACTCGGCGCCCGACAGCTGGATCCGCATCTTCTCCAACACCAACGGGGCTCTGAACGAGATGCACGGCTCGGTGCCGCAAGCCGACTCTCTCATGAACGCCGGGCTGCACTCGACCAACCCGGCCACCATCCAGAAGGACTACGCCCAGGCGGGAACGCTGGTGGCGAACTCCGGCGAGTGGATAAGCATCGCGGACGTCAAGGACGTGGTGGTCTCCCATGCCGGGGTGTCGGGCTGGTACTTCCAGCTGCCCACCGCCGACACCGTGGTCCTTGGCGACCTCACCTATACGGGCAAGCCATGACGGCCGTCATGTCAGTTCTGAGGAGGGGCCGGTACGCCCCGGCCGCGGGCGATGAGCACGCGGTCCTCCCGGACCCCGGGCGGCTGGCCCGGGTGGACGATCTTCAGGTGTCGTTCGAGCGGGGAGACCGCCTGGTGCGGGCCGTCCGGGGGGTGACGCTCGACATCGCCCCGGGAGAGGTCCTGGGCCTGGTCGGCGAGTCCGGCTCGGGAAAGAGCGTGCTCGGCCTGTCCCTGCTGGGCCTCCTGCCGGCCAGCCCGGCCCCGGTGATCTCGGGGCGGGCGGTGGTGTGGGGGACCGACATGGTGAGCGCCTCCCCCGAGGAACGCCGGCTGGTCCGGCGCCGGCACATGGGAGCGGTGTTCCAGGACCCGATGACCTCGCTCAACCCGACCATGCGGATCGGGAGGCAGGTGGCGGAAGCGGCCGGTGGGGGAGAGTCGGTGCTCGATCTCCTCGACTCGGTGGGCATTCCCGATCCCAGAAGGCGGATGGAGGCTTATCCCCACGAGTTGTCAGGCGGTCTGCGCCAACGGGTGATGATCGCCATGGCCATCGCCGGGTCACCCTCGCTGGTGATCGCCGACGAGCCCACGACGGCGCTGGACGTCACGGTGCAGGCACAGATCCTCGAGCTGATCCGCACCCTGTGCGACCGGAGGGGGACGAGCTTCATCCTCGTCACCCACGACCTCGGGGTCGCCGCCCAGATCAGCGACCGGATCGCCGTGCTCTACGGAGGGCGCCTGGCCGAGGTGGGGCCCGCCGGAACGGTCTTCAACCACAGCCGTCACCCCTACACCCGCGGCCTGCTGCGGTCCCGCCTGCTGCTGGGATCGGACCGCACCCGCCCGGTCACGACCCTGCCCGGGGAGCCTCCCGACCCGAGGGCCCACCCGCCGGGTTGTCCCTTCTCCCCGCGCTGCCTCTCCAGGAGCGACGACTGCGACACCACCCCCCCGGAACTGGTAGCGGGAACGGACCCGATCGGGTCGTCAGCCGTGGCCTGCCTGCACCCGGTCGACCCCGAGGCACCGGCGCAGGCCAACGGCCAGGAAGAGCCGTGGCCGGCTCACGCCGCCCGGGCCGGCGGTCGGGATCCGGCGGTGCTCGTCCATGACGTGCACAAGGACTTCACCGTAGGATCCGGATGGAGGAAGGCCCCCCTCCGTGCCCTCCGGGGGGTGTCTCTCGAAGTGGACCGCGGCGAGGCGGTTGCCCTCGTCGGAGAGAGC
>JAKAXG010000006.1 GCA_021827225.1 Actinomycetes bacterium
GGAACTGGTTCCGATCGCGGTGGAGGAGTTCCTCCGCGCCTACCCCATCGTGCCCATGGCCCGGAAGCTGACCCGCGACGTCGACTTCCACGGCTGCCCCATGAGAAAGGGCGACATGGTGATGCTCACGATTCCTGCCGCCACCCGGGACCCGCGGCAGTTCCCTGATGCCGACAAGGTCATCATCGACCGGTTCCCCAACCGCCACATCGCCTTCGGCGCGAGCGAGCACCGCTGCATGGGCTCGCATCTCGCTCGCGAGATTCTGCAGAGCGCCATACGGGAGTGGCACGACCTCATCCCGGATTACCGCCTGGGCTCGGATGAAATCCCTGCGGCCCACGGGGGACAGATCTCCCTGCTCAGCCTCCCCCTCCTCTGGGCGTGACGGATCCGTGAAGCCAGCCCCCTTCGATCACCACGCTCCCACCACCGTCGAGGAGGCCGTGGGTCTCCTGGCCGACCTGGGCGACGACGCCAAGATCCTGGCCGGTGGGCAGAGCCTGGCTCCGATGCTAGCCATGCGTCTCGCGGTCTTCCCTCATCTGGTTGACGTCAACGGCATATCCGATCTGCACGACATCCGCCGCCAGGATGGCTACGTCCGGGTGGGGGCGGCCGCTCCGGACGTGATGGTGGAGCACCACCCGGAGGTGGTCTCGGGCGTGCCGCTGGTGAGTAGGGCGTCTCCCTACATAGGGCATTTCCAGATCCGCAACCGGGGGACGCTGGGAGGATCCCTGGCCCACGCCGACCCAGCCGCCGAGTACCCGGCGGTGGCGCTGGCCCTCGACGCCGAGATGGAGATTCGCGGCCCCGGTGGGTCGCGCACCGTGGCCGCCCCGGACTTCTTCCAGGGGGTGTGGGAGACCGCACTGGCCCCGGACGAACTGCTCTTAGCCGCCCGGTTTCCGGTGTGGGACGGACGGTGCGGGTTCGGAGTGCGGGAGATGGCCCGCCGTCACGGGGATTTCGCTCTGACCGGCGCGGTGGCCGCCGTCGGTCTGGACGACCGTGGCCGCATCGACCGGGCCCGCCTGGCGCTGTTCGGCATGGGACCCACCCCCCTGAGGGGCCGTTCCGCGGAGAGCTCGCTAGTCGGTACCGCCCCCGGCGAGATGGACGCCTCTGAGGTGGGCCGGCTGGCCTTGGACGGTTTCGACGATCCCCCCGACGACCTCCATGCTCCGTCCTGGTACCGGCGCCGTGTGGGCGCGGCTATGGCCGCAGGGGCGTGGCAAGCGGCACTGGAGGACCTTGATGCCTGAACCCCGGACCGTTTCGGTGACGGTCAACGGCGCCCCCCGGGCGGCGGTGGTCGAACCCCGCCGTACCCTGGCGGACTTCCTCCGGGAGGACTGCGGTCTGACCGGCACCCACCTCGGATGCGAGCACGGGGTGTGCGGCGCCTGCACCATCCTGCTCGACGGGCGGGCCGTGCGGGCCTGCCTGATCTACGCGGTGCAGGCTGAGGGCCGGGAGGTGGTCACCATCGAGGGACTCACCCCAACCGACGGCACCCTGTCGCCCGTGCAGGCCGCGTTGCGCTCCTGCCACGGCCTACAGTGCGGTTTCTGCACCCCCGGCTTCGTGGTCAGCATCACCGCCTTCCTCGAGGATCATCCCGACCCCACTCTCGAGGAGATCCGCGACGGGCTGAGTGGCAACCTGTGCCGCTGCACCGGCTATCAGGGGATCATCGCCGCCGTACAGAGCGCCTCGGCCGCCATGGCCGGACGAGGCGGGGAGGGCGCAGCATGAGTGGTCTGTCGGGGTCGGCGGCCGGTCGCCGGTTCGTCGGGCAGAGGGTCGAGCGTCGCGAGGATGCCCGGCTGGTGACGGGCCACGGTCGCTACGTCGACGACGTGGCGGTACCCGGCTGCCTGCACGCCGCCTTCGTCCGGTCCAACGCCGCCCGGGGCCGGATCACCGGCCTCGACACCGCAGCGGCCCGGGGCGTCCCCGGCGTGGTGGCGGTCTATACCGCCGCCGACATCAACGGACAGGTCGGTGAGGTCTGGGTCGACTACGAGGGTCCGGGCGGCCACACCGATCCGTTCCGGGTCCTGGCCGAGGGCGACGTGCGCTTCGCGGGAGAGCCCATCGCAGTGGTGCTGGCGGAGTCCCGCTACATCGCCGAGGACGCCTGTGAGATGATCGTGGTGGACATCGAGCCGGAGCAGGCCGTGGTCAGCGTGGACGACGCCCTGCGCGACGGCGCCTTGCTGGTGCACCCGGGCACGGCTTCCAACGTGGCGGCCGAGATACCAGCCGGCCAGGACCCGGATCTGGACGCCGTCTTCGCCGGGGCCGCCCACGTGGTGACTCACACCTTCGACCAGCAGCGTTACCTGTGCGTGCCCATGGAGACCAGAGGCATCATCGCCGAGTGGGATCCCTGGGCGGGGACCCTCGAGGTCCGCTGCTCCACCCAGGGCCACCATGGGGTCCGGACGTTCCTGTCGCGGGCTCTCGGGGTGGACGAGAGCCGGGTGCGGGTGGTCATGGGCGATGTGGGCGGAGGTTTCGGCCAGAAGATGTTCATGATTCCCGAGGAGGTCGGGACCGTGATCGCGGCCCGTCTGGCCGGCCGACCGGTCCGCTGGATCGAGGATCGCCGGGAGAACCTCATGTCCGGACTGCACGCGCGGGACGACCGCATGACCGTCAGCGCCGCAGTGGACTCCGAGGGCCGGGTGCAGGCCCTGCGCTGCGACCTGGTGGAGAACGCCGGGGCGTTCCCGGCCGCCGGTTCGAGCGCCATCGGCTTCGTCGGTGCCCTGATCACCGGGCCGTACCGCATCCCCAAGGTGGCATTCCGGGGCCGGTCCGTCTACACCAACACCTGCGGCCGGGCCTCCTACCGGGGACCGTGGATGATGGAGACCATGGTGCGCGAGCAGATGATGGACGTCATCGCCCGCACCATCGGTCTCGACCCGCTGGAGCTACGCCGCCGGAACGTGATCCGTGACTCCGACCTCCCCTACACCACCGCCGCCGGCATGGTCTACGACGGGGTGTCCATCGAGGCGTCGTTGGAACAGGCTGCGGAGATGATCGGCTACGACAAGCTCCGGGCCGAGGGCGCCGGCGCCCCCGGCTCCTGGCGGGGCATCGGCCTCAGCCTCTACGTGGAGCCGTCCGGACTGGCGGTGGGCAGCCTGGCCAGCGAGGGGGCCACCGTGACCATCAGCCTCAACGGCCAGGTCCGGGTAGTCACGAGCAGCGCCAGCCACGGCCAGAGCGTTGAGACCACGGTCGCCCAGGTCGTGGCCGACGGACTCGGGGTGGACATCGACCATGTGGTGGCCGTGCAGGGCGACACCGATGTCACCCCCTACGGACCGGGGACGGGAGGCAGCCGCAGCGCCGTGCTGGTCAGCGGGGCCGCCACGGAGGCGGCCTTCCAGGTGCGGGAGAAGGTGCTGCGGATCGGCGCCCACCTTCTGGAGGCCGCGGTCGAGGACCTGGAGATCGACTCCGGGCGGGTACACGTCGTAGGCACCCCATCGAGGGGGGTGGAGCTGGAGGAGATCGCCCGGGCGGCCTACATCGCCCCGGAACGCCTCCCACCCGGTACCACCATGGGCCTCGAGGCCAGCGCCCGTTTCACCCCCGACGCCCCCTTCACCTGGTCCAACTCCTGCCACGCCTGCGAGGTGGGTATAGACCCCCTGACCGGGGAGGTGACGGTGCACCGCTTCGTGGTGTCGGAGGACTGCGGGGTGATGATCAACCCGACGGTCGTCGAGGGTCAGATAGCCGGAGGAGTGGTCCAAGGCATCGGAGGCGTGCTCTACGAGCACATGCCCTACGACGAGGACGGCAACCCGACTGCCACCACCTTCGTGGACTATCTGCTGCCAACCGCGGCCGAGGTGCCGATCATCGAGTACGGCCACATCGAGACCCCCGCTCCCACCAACGCCGGTGGCTACAAAGGGATGGGCGAGGGTGGGGCCATCGGCTCGCCGCCGGCAGTGGTCAACGCCGTGGTCGACGCCCTGTCCCCGCTCGGGGTCACCTCCCTCGACCCGCCGCTCGACCCGGCCTCGGTGGCGGCGGCCATCGTGGCGGCCTCGGGATAGGTCGGTGGCTCTTGACCGGTTAAGGCAACTGACGTAAAGTTCAGTCGTATGACGCCGAGGGCCGGTACATCGAGGGGCCCGGGTAGCCGGGAGGCCATGGTTCGGGCCGCCGAGCGATTGTTTGGCGAACGGGGAATCGCCGCTGTGTCGCTTCGTGAGATCGCCGCCGCCGCCGGCCAGCGGAACAACTCCGCTGTCGCCTACCAGTTCGGGTCCCGGGAAGGCCTGGTCGAAGCGGTATTCGAGTACCGGATGTCCCGGATCGACGAGCGTCGCCGGGCCATGCTGGCCGCGGCCGGCCCGGAACCGGACCTGCGGACTCTGATCGAGGCATTCGTGTTCCCGTTGGCTGAATCTCTCGGCTACGACGACGGAGTCAGCTGGTATGCCAGATTCTTGCGCCAGGTGCTCTTCGAGCCGGACTTCGACGTGTTCGTCACCGGGGGGCACGACTACACCGGCGGTCTGTCGGAGGTGATCGCCGGGTTGACCCGCCACCTGGCCGACCTGCCGACGGGTCTGCGGGACCGTCGCCTCCTGCAGGTGTCGCAGATGGCGGTCCACACGCTGGCCGACCACGAAACCGCCATGGCCCGGGGCGGTCCGCCGCTTCCCACCGCCTTGGTGGTCGCCGACCTGGTGGATTGCGCCGCCGCCGTCCTCGCTGCGCCGGCGTCTCCCGAGACCCGGCGCGAGCTCGCCCGGGTCGCCCGAACAAGGAAAGGTGCCTGACCATGCAGACCGCCGAGAAGGATCCGGGCGCCGCCCTCGACGCCAAGCGCTTCGAGCTGAGCCGGTGGGGCATCCACATCGGACCGCTCGGCTATCTGGCGGCCGAACGCCAGCGCCTGGATGCCCTCACCTGGCAGCACTTCGACGTCGAGCGGCTGGGGGCCACCATCGGCGCCGTCGTCAAGGGAGTCGATCTCACCGCCGAGCTCGGCCCCGAGTTGGTCGCCGAGCTGCGACAGGCTCTTCTCGACTACAAGGTGCTGTTCTTCCGGGACCAGCCCCTGAGCGCAACCCAACACGTGGCTTTCGCCCGGGCCTTCGGAGAGCTGGAGGTGCACCCCTTCATCCCGGCCAACCCGGAGCACCCCGAGCTGGTGCGCTTCGCCAAGTCGGCGGATGTCGCCGGCTACGAGAACATCTGGCACAGCGACGTGTCCTGGCGGGAGATCCCGTCCATGGGAGCGGTGCTGCGGGCCGTGGAAGTGCCCGCAACCGGCGGTGACACCCTGTTCTCGGACATGTACGCGGCATACGACGGGCTCCCCGCTGGGATGCGGGAGCGGATCGACGGGTTGGTCGCCACCCACGACTTCCTTTTGTCATTCGGAGGGCAGGTACCGGCAGACCAGCTGGAAGATACGAGGGCCCGTTACCCGCAGGTCCGCCACCCGGTGGTGCGCACCCATGAGGAGACCGGGCGCAAGCTCCTGTACGTGAATCGGGTCTTTGTCGACCATGTCGAGGGCATGGAGCCCGACGAGAGCACCGAGCTCCTATCCGCCCTCTGCCGCCAGGCTGAGATGGCCGAGCACCAGTGCCGGTGGCAGTGGGAGCCCGACTCCATCGCCTTCTGGGACAACCGGGCCGTCCAGCACTACGCCTGCAGCGACTACTGGCCCTCCGTGCGGGTCATGGAGCGCGCCAGCATCATCGGCGGCCGGCCGGTCTGAGTCGCGCCCCCTGCCTGATCTGCCCCACCGGCCATGACCGCCACGCTGGCCAGCACCAGCAGGATCCCACCGATCTGCCAGCCGTCGGGACGCTCGCCGAGGACGGCCGCGCCCCACGCCAGAGCAGAAACGGGTTGCAGCAGCAGGACGATCGAGGCCCGCAGCGAGCCGATGCGGGCGATGGCCGACATGAGCACGGTCCAGCCCAGGACCTGGCTGGTGAGGGCCAGCAGACCCAGCCATCCCAGGGCAGCCCAGCCGGGGTCCAGGTTGAGCCCCCCGGCCAGCGCGCCGGCCCCGGCGCTGGCGGCGGCGGTCGAGACAGTGACGGCCAGGAGCGACCGAGCCCGGGTGGACCGGTCGCTCAGGCGTCCCCGGAGCACGACGATGAACCCGGCGTAGGCCAGGGCGCTCAGCAGGGCCAGGGCCGTCCCGCCGATGGGATCGGGCCCGCTGGCCGCGCCGGCCGGCCCTCCGAAGGCGATGACCGCCACCCCGGCCACCAGGAGCGGTAGCACGGCGATCACCCGGGCCCGCACCCGCTCGCCGAAGAGCAGCCACCCGGCTCCGGCCACGTAGAGCACCTGGGTGTTCTGAACCACCGTCGACAGCCCGGCGCCGAGGGTGAGCACGGACTTCTGCCACAGGAGGAGGTCCCCGGCCAGGAACGCGCCGGCCAGCAGCGCCGCCCCCAGAGCTGGGCGGCCCGGGGACCGCTCCCGGCGACGGGATTCGACGAGCGCGAGCAGGCCCAGCGCCGGTAGGGCCAGCACCGACCGGAAGAACCCGGCGGTGGCCGGGGCGGATCCGGCCAGGTGCATGAGGGTGGAGCCGCTTCCGGTGATCACCGCGCCGAGCACCGCAAGGGTCAGCGCCCGCCGCTGTCGGGCCGGCCCGGCCGGCTCTAGGTCCAGGGGTGGGCCCGTTCCATCTGACCGGCCAGGCGGAACAGGGTGGTCTCCTCCCCGAAGCGGCCGACGATCTGCGTGCCCAGCGGCAGGCCGCCGTCGCTGCGGTCGAGGGGGAGGGACATGGCCGGCTGGCCCGACATGTTGATGACCGACGTGAAGGCCACGAGCGGGGCCACCGTGTCGGCGAAGCGCATGACGTCGGTGCCGCCCACGGTCCCCAGCTCCGGTGGCAGGCAGGCCAGTGTCGGGGTGACCAGAACGTCGATGGTCTCGAACAGGCCGCCCATGAGCCGGCCGATGCGGTGGATGCTCGCCACCGCATTCACGTAGTCCACCGCGCCGGTCAGGGCGCCCCAGTCGACGATGGCCGCGGTCACCGGCTCCAGGTCGCCGTCGCGGCGGGGCCGGCCCAGCTCGGCCAGGCGGGCCTGGACGGCGGCGGCCACGTTGGCCCCGATCACGCCGACCTGAGCGGCGGCCACCAGCTCGGGGCCGAACGGCCACCGCACCTCCTGCACCCGGTGGCCGAGGCCTTCGAGGCGGCGGGCCGTGGCCTCGGCCGCGGCCCGGCACTGCGGGTCCACCGACGAGCCGTTCGCCGCCGTCACGCAGAGCCCCACCCGGAGAGGTCCGGGGTCGCGCCCGGCCGCGTCGAGGAAGGTTCCGGCCGGCGGCGGGGCCCAGTAGGGGTCGCCCGGGGCCGGGGCCGATACCGCGTCGAGGAGCGTGGCGCTGTCGCGGACGGTGCGGGTCACCGCATGGTTGGTGCTCATCCCGGCCCAGCCTTCGCCCCGGTCGGGGGCCAGGGTGACCCGGCCTCTGGTGGGCTTCATCCCGAACAGCCCGCAGCACGAGGCCGGTATGCGGATCGACCCGCCTCCGTCGCTCGCGTGGGCCGCCGGCACCATCCCGGAGGCCACCGCCGCGGCCGCCCCGCCGCTCGAACCCCCCGGGCTGCGGCCCGGGTCGTGGGGGTTCCGGGTCGGGCCGAACAGGGCTGGCTCCGTGGTCGGGGTCAACCCGAACTCCGGCGTGTTGGACCGGCCGACCAGCACCAACCCGGCCCGGCGGTAGCGGGCGACCAGCTCGGAATCGGCGGGGGCCGGGGGGGCGTCGGCGAACAGCCGGCTGCCGTTGGTGGTCACCGTGCCGGCCACGTCGACCCCCAGGTCCTTCACCAGGAACGGGACACCCCCCAGCGGCCCGGTCGGGGGGCCGCCGGCGACGGCGACGCGGGCGCTGTCCTCCATGATCCTGACGACGGCGTTGAGTTCGGGGTTGGCCGCGTTGATGGCCCCCATGGCGGCGTCGAGTACCTCACCGGGCGACACCTGCTTGGCGCGGATCAGTGCGGCCAGGCCGGTGGCGTCCTCGGCCGAGTATTCGTTCAGGTCCATGGACGAACCACCTCTCAGATCATCTCGGCCACCGCAGCACCGCTGTGGATGGCCCCCTGTATGTAGCCGACCTCGGCGCAGTCCCCGGCCGGGTGGGTCTCGTACCCGGCGACGGCCAGCTCCTCGGCCAGGCTCAGGTCCGGCTGGACGCCTGTCGCGTAGATGACGGTATCGGCCCTGACGCTCCGCCACCCGGTGGCGGAGCCCACCGGCCGGAACGTCACCCCGACCCGGTCAATCGCTGTGACCGTCACCTGGCGCTCGATCCGCACTCCCGCCTCGACCAGCTGGTGCACCGCCCGCATGCGTCGCGGCAGTGCCATTTCCGCGCCGACGTGGGGGGACTCCTCCAAAAGGCTGACCGTCCGGCCCCGTTCGGCCAGGAACTCGGCCAGCTCGGCACCGACCAGCCCCCCGCCGATGACGGCCACCCGACGGCCGATCGGCATCCACAGGCGTGACAGGCTCCGCATGCGGGCCGGGTCGTCGAGCGCCCCGGTCCGCCGTCCCAGGCCGATCAGCAACCGCTGCGACCTCCCGCCGGCCGGGCGGGCGCCGTCTCGGGTACGGCCTCCCGTCTCCGGGTCGAGCAGGCGCCGCAGGTCGTCGCCGGAGAGCACGTGGGGCAGGTCGCCCCCTGGGATGGCCGGCCGGTCACGTCGGGCCCCGGTGGCCACCACCACCGCGTCCGGCTCCTCGGTGGACACCACCTCCAGGTCGGCCCGGACGCCCAAGCGCACTTCCACGCCGGCTTCGAGGACCGCGGCCTGCAGGTAGCGGACCAACTCCCCGTTGGCCGGGGTGGTGAGGGCTGACAGCCGGGCCGTCCCGCCCAGCCGCCACCGCTCGATGAGGATCACCCGGTGGCCCCGGCCGGCCGCGACCCGGGCCGCCTCCATCCCGGCCGGCCCTCCGCCCACGACGACCACTTTCCGGGACCGGGCCGAAGTGGCCCGGGTGCGCCGGTCGTAGTGACCCAGTTGGGGGTTGACGGCGCAGACCGGGGTGGCGTCCCAGAAGTTCTGGGCCACGCAGACGAAGCAGCTGATACAGGTGCGGACCAGGTCCGCCCGGCCCGCGGCCAGGCGGTTGGGGATCTCCGGGTCGGCCAGGAGCTGGCGGCCCATGGCGACGAAGTCGCAGGTGTCTCCTGCGGCCAGGGCCCGCTCGGCCCGGTCCGGGTCGAGGCGGCCCACCGCGATGACCGGGATCCGGACCCGGGCCTTTACCGTCCGGGCCAGGCCCAGGAACTGGCCAGGCTGCCAGGGGAGCGGGCCGTCGGTGAAGCCGACGCTCATGGAGTTGGTGCTCGACGCGCTCACGTGGACGGCGTCGGCGCCCGCCGCCTCGGCCAGGGTGGCGTAGCGGGCGGCCAGCTCCGGGTCGATGCCCCCGCTGGCCTTGCCGCCCGGGTCGAACTCGCAGCCGTCCAGCCTCACGAGCAGGGCGAAGCTGGGACCGCAGGCCTGGCGGACGGCCCCCACCACCCGGGTGAGCAGGCGGGCCCGGTTCTGCGGGGTGCCCCCGTAATCGTCCTGCCGCTGGTTGTAGAGCGGTGACAGGAACGCGGAGATCAGGTAGCCGTGGCCCGCGTGGATCTCCACCCCGTCCAGGCCGGCGGCCTGCACCCGCCGGGCGGCCGTCGCGAACCGCTCGACCACCTCGTCCAGGTCGGTCGGAGTGGCCGCTCTGGCGGTGGGCCGCTGGCCGCCGTGGACGGCCGCGATACGGGAGAGTTCCTCGCCGGTGATGTTCTCCAGGTCCGGGTAGGGCGATGGCACAGGTGTCGATGCGACCAACTGGTCCCGTCCCTCCTGGGTGTCCACCCTGGCCACCTTGCCGTGGTGGCACATCTGGACCACCATCGCGGCGCCGTGGCCGTGCACCGCCTCGGCCAGGCGTCGCAGCCCGGGTATGCAATCGTCGCCGGCGAGCGACGGCTGATGCCGGGAGGTGGCGCCGACCGGGTAGGCGATAGCCGATGTCTCCAGGATGAGCAGTCCCACGCCGCCCCGGGCCCGCTCTTCGTAGTGGGCGATCACCGCGTCGGTGATCAGACCGGAGTCGCTGCACGCGTTCTGGTCCATGGCTGGCATGACGATCCGGTTGCGCAGCTCCAAGGCGCCTATGCGCCCCGGTTCCAGGAGGCGGTGATGGCCGCGGCCCCGGCCGTTCGCGGTGGCCATCAGAACTCCCAGCCCTGCGCGGCGGCCACGGCCGGAGCCGAGATGCACGATCCGGGTCCAGCGTCGCAGCGGGGGTCGCACGCCAGCCAGGCGATGACCTCGGCGGGTAGGGCCGGCGGGGCGCTGCCGGGGACGTCGCCCAGCCGCTCGAGCAACGCCTCGGTCCGGGTGAAGCCGGGATCGACTGTGAAGGCCCGCACGCCGCGTCCGCCCCACTCCAGTTGCAGGAACGGGGCCAGCCGGTGCAGGGCCGCCTTGGTGGCCGAGTACGAGAAGGCCCAGCCGCCCTGGCCCACCGGTCGGCGGGGGACGTGGCCGGCGGCGCCGGAGCCCACGTTCACAACCGTCAGGCCACCCGGGTCCGCCAGGTCGAGGACGCGCCGGGCGAGATAGGAGGTGTTGACCACCTCGCCGATCATCATCCGCTCGAAGGCCGCGAAGTCCATGGTGTCGATGGGCGCCTGGCTGCCGGGCTGGTCGCACAGGGCGTTGTTGACGAGCACCGCTACCGCCCCCGTTGCCGCCCGCACGCCCTCGACGAGGGTATCGATGCTGGATCGGACGGAGAGGTCCAGGGAAAAAGGGAGGGCCTTCCCGCCGGCCCGCTCGATCTCGCTCACCGTCTCCTCCAGGGAGGCGACCGGCCCCCGGGTGGTGACCGCCACCGTCATTCCACGCCGGGCCAGGGAGGCGGCGGTAGCCCGACCGATACCGCGACGTGCTCCTGTCACCAGAGCTGTCTTCACTGGCGCATTCATCGAGTGAGCACCAGCAGGGCTTCCATCTGCTCCAGGTAGTGGTCCACCGAGTCGGAGACGAACGAGGTATTGATCGTGGTGGCCCCCGCGCCGGTGAGCCGCTCCAGCGAGGCCCGGGTCCGGTCCGGGTCCCCGATCGGATCGAGGGGACGGCCCGGCCCCAGGACCAGCTCGAACCCGTCGGGACAGCCCGATTCGGCGGTCGCCTCGGCAACCATCTGGCGGCACCTCTCGGGCGAAAGGGTCATGGGCATCCAGCCATCGGCCAGGGCCAGCGCCCGGCGGAGTGAAAGCCGTGTGCGGCCGCCCACCCAGATGGGCACCGGGGACTGGACGGCGCGAGGCTCGACTACGAGGCCGGAGTAGCGGTAGTAGGTCCCCTCGTATGCCGGCATCCGGACTGACAGCGAGGTCCTCAGCGCCCGCAGGGCGTCGTCGGCCCGGCCACCCCGGTCGGCGAAGGGAGCCCCCAGGAGCTCGAACTCCTCCTCCAGGGTCCCGACCCCCACACCGAGGGTCACCCGCCCCCCGCTCAAGGTGTCGAGGGTGCCGTAGCGTTTGGCGATCTCCAGGGGGTGGTGGTAGCCAAGGACCAGGACATTGGTGGCCAACCGGACACGGCTGGTACGGGCGGCCAGGAAGCTCAAGGTGGCGAGCGGGTCCCAGTAGGTCAGGCCCCGCTCCTGGGAACGGGACTCCGGAACGGCGACGTGCTCGCTGCAGGTGATGTGGGCGTAGCCGAGCCGGTCGGCTGCTTCAGCCACCCGGAGCAGGTGGGCCGGGCCGGCCGCCTGCTCCCAGCCGGCCGCGGCGCCCGGCAGCTGCATCACCACCGGGGTCAGCAGGCCGAGCTTCACTCCGGGACCCCCCGGCCGAGCAGCGCCCGGGCCGCCTCCCGCCCATCGAGCGGGTAGGCCGCGCGCGAGTCCACCTTCCAGGTCGATCCATCCCAGCTCAGCTCCCACCGGTTGGCCGACACCCGCCACAGCTCGAAGCGGCCGTCTCGGTGGCGGCAGACCTGCGAGTAGCCGGTGACGACGGCCCGGTCGCCGTCGATGTCGACGGTGGGGAAGCCGATCAGGTGGGCTGCGCCGCCCTGGATGAGGCCCTGGTGGTGGTGTCCCGACACCATGGCCTCTATCGCGGGCCGGCCGGTCAGGATCGCATCGCCGTAGTCGTAGCTGCCGCCGGGGTTCCAGAGTTCGGCCGCCGCCCGGCCCGATCCGCTGTCGACGGCGGGTCCATACGACGCGATCAGGTCGTAGAGGGCCAGGCGCCTCTCGATGCGCTCCACCCGCTCGGACAGGTCTCCACCGGACTCTCCCGCTTCCATCTCGGCGAGCATATGGAGATCCGGATACTAAAGCAACAGCTGTCGTACTAAGGTGCGTGCTGCTTCCGGCCGGCCCGGACCACCAGGTCGGCGATCTCCCGGACGTGGCGGCGGCTGATGGCGCTGCGCCTCACCAGAGTGGTGTGCACGACGAAGGGCCCGATCAGCATCTCGATGAGCCGGCCCGATTCGATCTCGGGGTCCACCTCGCCGCGCGCCTTGGCTCGCTCAACCACTGCCGTCATCGAATCCACGATTGGGCTCCAGTGGCTCTGGATGATGGCAGCAGCGGTCGGGTCGTTGTCCATGGCCAAAGATGTGATGACGCCGATCTCGACCGGGTCCGAGAAGAACCGGGCGAGGGTCCCGGCCAGTGCGTGGATGTCCTCCGACCAGCTGCCGGTGTCGGGCACGGCGACCGTCCGGAAGAACGTGCTGAGGGCCTCGGCGATGAGGTCGCCACGCGTGGGCCAGCGCCGGTAGAGGGTGGCCCTGTGGACCCCGGCCCGCTCGGCGACGTCGGCGATGCCGAAGGAGAACTGGCGCTCTCGGAACAGCTCGAGCACGGCTTCGGCCACAGCTCGCCGAACCCGCTCGGTCCTCCCCCCCGGGCGGCGGCGGACGGCGGCGTCGGGTTCGGGCGACGGAACGGTGGCCATGACTATCAGTATGCCGCCGCCCGAAGCCGGCGGAGTTCCCGCTGGGCGGGACGGTGCGAAGAAACTTAATGCAACAGTCGTCGCGTAAAGGCTACGGTTCTCCGGTCAAATCCACTGACCGATCAAGACTGAGCCAAGCACTGCCTGGCTGTCATCGAGGGGACTTGTCAGGAGTGTCGTATTCGTTTCCGATCCAGACGACAGCTGTCGCATCCCGAGGGAGGTAGCGGATGTCTCAGTTCCTCGCTCTGAGCGTGGCGGGCATCGCCACCTACGGGTGCGTCTACGCCCTGACCGCCATGGGACTGGTCGTGACCTATACGACCTCGGGGATCTTCAACTTCGCCCAGGGCGCCATCGGCATGATCGGCGCCTTCTTGTTCTGGCAGTTCCGCATGGGCTTCGGCTGGCCCACGTGGGCCGCCTTCGTGCTGGTCGTGGTGGTCTTGGTGCCGCTCCTCGGCGCCGCCATCGAGCGGCTGGTGGTACGGCGCCTGGAGGGGGCGGCCCTGGAAGCCCAGCTCACGGTCACCATCGCCCTGCTCCTGCTCGGGATCGCGGTGGCCACCGCGGTGTGGGATCCGCAGACCGATCGGGTGCTCCCGCAGTTCTTCAACGGCGACCAGTTCCAGCTGGGCAGCGTGGCCGTCACCGTCCACCAGCTGATCGCGGTGGGCGCAGCCATCGCGGCGTCGGTGGCGCTCCGCCTGTTCCTCTACCGGACCCGGTCGGGGATCGCCACGAGGGCGGTGGTGGACGACCGGGAGCTGCTGTCGCTCACCGGCGCCACCCCAGCCCGGTACGGCCAGCTGGGTTGGGCGCTCGGCTGCGGCCTGGCCGCCCTGGCTGGTGTGCTGATCGCCCCGCTCGTCACGCTCGACATCACCACCCTGACCCTGCTGGTGATCAACGGCTACGCCGCCGCCATGTTCGGCCGCCTGCGGAGCCTGCCCCTCACCTTCGCCGGAGCCATCGTGCTCGGGCTGGTCTACTCCTACGCCATCGGCTACCTGCCGGTGAGCGATACCTGGCAGTACTTCCAGCAGGTGATCCCCATGGTCTTCCTGCTGGTGGTGATGCTGGCCCGCCCCCAGGCGCGCGCCAGCATGACCCGCCGGGTGCGGATCCGGGCCCCCCGCTTGGTGGGCCTGCGGGAGTCCCTCCTGACCGCGGCGGTGTTCATGGTCGTCGCCGTTGCGCTGGCCCAGGTGCTCTCCGCCGACGCGCTCAGCTACGCCGATCAGGGGGTGGCACTGGCCATCGTCATGCTCTCGCTCGTGTTGCTCACCGGCTACGGCGCCCAGGTGTCGCTGTGCCAGCTGACCTTCGCCGGGCTCGGGGCCTACGCCATGAGCGCGGTGGGCGGCCACGGGGGCTCCGCTATCGGGATCGTGGCCGCGGTGGCCCTGCCGGCCGCCGTCGGGACGCTGGTGGCCCTGCCGGCCCTCCGGCTCCGCGGCCTGTACCTGGCCCTGACCACTCTGGCGTTCGCCGTGGGGATGGACGACGCCTTCTTCTCCAACACCACGGTGTTCGGGGCCCAGCTCAGCAAGGTGGTGCACCGCCCCCACATACCCGGCATCTCGCTCGAGGGCAACGGGGCCTATCTGGTGCTCCTGGCCGCCGTCTACGCCACCGCCGCGGTCGGCATTCTGGCCTTCCGGCGGTCCCGAACCGGCCGCCGGCTGATCGCCCTCAACGACAGCCCGGCCGCCTGTCTGACCCTGGGGATCGACATGATCCGCCCCAAGCTGGCGGTATTCACCGTCTCCGCCGGTCTGGCCGGCCTGGGCGGCGCCCTCTACGGCGGGACCCTGACGGCGATCAGCAACACCAACTTCACCTTCCTCCTCAGCCTGGCCATGCTGCTCATCGCCGTGGCCTGGGGGGTTCGCACCGTCGGGGGCATGCTCTTCGGGGGGACCATCCTGGCCCTGAGCCCGCTTCTCGAGCAGCACCTGACCACCCCCCGGGATGTGTTCTCGTTGTTCGTCGGTCTGGCGGCCATAGGTGTCTCGCAGAACCCGGAGGGAACCTTCGGCGGCAACACCCTGCTCCAACGCCGGCGGGACCGGAAGGAGCGGGCCGCCCCCACCACGGTTGCCGCCGCGCCAGAGAAGGAGGTGCTCAGCCGTGCTGCAGGTTGACGAGCTGTCGGTCTCCTTCGGCGGCCTGAAGGCTCTTCAGGCTGCCACCCTGGACGTGGCGGCGGGCCGCATCACCGGCCTCATCGGCCCCAACGGGGCCGGTAAGACCACCATGTTCAACGCCATCACCGGCCTCACCCGCCCGGACCGGGGGACCGTCCGGCTGGACGGCACGGACGTGACCCGACTGGGGGCCAGGAGGCGGGCCCGGCTGGGGATCGGCCGCACCTTCCAGCGCCTCGAGGTCTTCGGGTCCCTCAGCGCCATCGACAACGTACTGGTCGGGCTGGAAGCGAACGGGTTGAAGCGCAGGGAGGCCCGCGCCTCCGCTTCGGATCTTCTCAGCCGGGTGGGTATCGCCGACGCCGCGTGTCGCCGGGCCGACGTGCTCCCGACCGGGACGGCCCGGCTCCTGGAGCTGGCCCGGGCTCTGGCCGCCCGGCCCAGGGTGCTCCTGCTCGACGAGACCTTCTCGGGTCTCGACGATTCCGAGAGCTCCCGATTGGGAGGCGTGCTGGAGGATCTGGCCGCCGCCGGGATGGCCATCCTGCTGGTGGAGCACGACATGGAGATGGTGATGCGCCTGTGTGCCCGCATCCACGTGCTGGAGTTCGGCCGGATCATCGCCAGCGGCACCACAGACGAGATCAGGCGCGATCCGCAGGTGCAGGCCGCCTACCTCGGGACGGAGGCGGCGTGACGGATCCCACCTGCGCGCCGGCCCTGGAGCTTCGCGGCGTGCGGGCCGCCTACGACCGCATCGAGGTCCTGCGCGGTGTCGACCTGGTGGTCGCGCAGGGCCGCATCCTGGCCCTTCTAGGGCCGAACGGGGCGGGCAAGACCACCACCATCCGGGTGGCCGGCGGGCGCATGCGCCCCACCTCCGGCCAGTTGCTGATCGACGGTGCGCCCGCGCCCCTGCTCCGGCCGGAACGGCTGGCCCGCCGGGGGGTGTGCAGCATCCCCGAAGGCCGCGGCGTGTTCCCGAACCTGACGGTGGCCGAGAACCTGCGCATGTGGACCTTCTGCGGCGCGTCACGCGCCGAGGTGGAAGAGGCCGCCTACAGCCGGTTCCCCCGGCTGCGGGAACGCCGCCGGCAGGCCGCCGGCAGCCTGTCGGGCGGGGAGCAGCAGATGCTCGCCATGTCCCGGGCCCTGTCGACCGACCCGAGAGTCCTCCTGCTCGACGAGATCTCGATGGGACTGGCCCCGCTCGTGGTGGCCGAGCTCTACGACCTGGTGAGGCAGATCGCCGCCGGCGGGTGCGCCGTCGTGCTCGTCGAGCAGTTCGCCGCCGCGGCCCTGGCCGTCGCCGATCGCGCCGCGGTGATGGCCGGCGGACGGGTGGAGCTGAAGGGCTCGCCCGACGAGGTGCGCGACGCCCTGGGCGGCATATATCTGCGGGCCGGCTCATAGCGGCCCATCACCTGATGATGACCAACCCATGAAAGGAACATCCACCGTGAAACCCAGCAGTTTGAGACTCGCCGCCCTGCTCGGGCTGGCCGGACTCACCGCCGCCGCCTGTGGCAGCTCCTCGAGCGGCAGGTCGGCGTCGGCCGGCTCGCCCACGACAGTGGCGACGCAGGCCGCGTCACCGGGGTCGGCGAGCACGTCGACCATCCCGTCGGACACGAAGCCCCTCAGCGTGCCGAGCGTCAGCGGGACCATCAGTGGGCCCGGGGTCACATCGAGCACCATCACCATCGGCCAGATCACCACCACGTCGGGACCGGTGCCCGGACTGTTCCAGGACGCCAACGACGGCCTGGACGCCTTTGCCGCCTACGTCAACGCCAACGGGGGCCTGGCCGGTCACCAGATCAAGGTGGTGCACGAGGACGACGCCTTCAACTGCAACACCTACACCCAGGAGCTGAAGTCCCTGAGCACCAGGGTGTTCGCCGTGGTCGGCAGCTACACGCTCGAGGACACCTGCGGCAAGACCGTTCTCGCCTCCGATCCATCGTTGCTCGACGTGCAGGGCGTCGTGCTCGATCCGTCCCTCTACTCGTCCCCGAACGTGTTCACCCCGACCCCCCTTCCCCCTGGCTTCATCACGACCGGTTACCAGTACATGAAGAACAAGTTCCCGGCCGACATCACCAAGACCGCGTCCCTCTACGCCGGGACCTCGGTGGCTGACGCCAAGGAGCAGGAGCTCGCGGCCCAGTCGATCGGCTACAAGTACGTCTACACCCGGTCGCTGGGGCCGACTGACACCAACTTCACCAGCGATATCCTGCGGATGAAGAACGAGGGGGTCAAGCTGGTCGACCTCACCTCCGATAATGTCAAGACGGTTGCCACGTTCGTCCAGGAGGCGGACCAGCAGGACTTCAAACCCGACGCCATCTTCGGCAGCTCGGCGTACGACTCGCACTTCCTTCAGCTGCTGGGATCCACCCCGGCCGCGAACGTCTACGCCCCCCTCACCTACAGCCTGTACCTGGGCCAGGACCGGGCCGCCGTTCCTGGCCTGAACACCTTCCTGACCGAGCTGGACAAGGTGAAGTCGGGTGAGAGCGCCAGCCTCTACAGCGTGGCCGCATGGGGCGCGGGGCTCCTCCTGGCCCAGGCCATGGCCGACGCCGGAGCCCAGGTGACCCCCGCGTCGACCATCGCGGGCATGTCCCACGTCACCAGCTTCGACGCCGGTGGGCTGATCTCGCCGTCCAACCCGGCCAAGGACCAGCCTTCGGTCTGCATGGACATCGCCGGCATCCGGAACGGCAAGTGGGTGCGCCTGGATCCGTCCTCCGGGTTCGAGTGCGACGGCTCCTTCTTCGCCGTCAACCCCAGCCGCCTGTAGGCCCATGGTCCGGTCAGCCGACAGGTCCTACGAGGGGCCTCACCGCTGGGTCTGACCGGGGACCATTCACTTCGAGGCGTGAGGAGTCCGCGGCCGGGGGAACTCTCTCCCGGTCGCGGACCGTGCGCCAACCGAACATGTGTTCCCCTGCGTGATAGGCTGAGGTTGTGATTCGACTACGGGTCTTACCGGGGTTCTGCTTGGACGGGGGCGCCTGAGATGGCGTTCGGGCAACAGCCAGGTCCTCCGGCGTCGCCGCGGCAGGTGCAGGACCTGCTTGACCTCATTCAACGCGCCGGTCATCGCGATTTTCGAGACGCCCGAGGTCCCATGGGGTTCACTCAGCGCCAGGCGGGGGGTAGGTTCACCCGCGACGAGGCCGCCGAGTTCATCCAACGGCTTCAGGACGCCGAGTCCGATCCAGAGACGCCGGTCGCAGCCCAGGGATGGCGGCAGTCCGCCCAGGACCAGCTTCTCGGCCGCATGCCGGCCGAACAGCTGGCCGTCGAGCTTCGTCGGCGCGGTTGGATGGTGATCGAACCCCTGACGGCTTGAGCATGTGACGGTCCGCGGTGCCGAGACACCTGGACGGCAGGCGGCGACCATGGGGGTGGCGCGCCGGTCCCCGATGGCCCCGGCCGTCGGCCGGGGACCGTTGATGACGATCGCTCGAAGACCGGGACTGCCGGCCAGACCGTCGAGTGCCGAACGGCATGGCATTTTTTCTCTTCTTCCGGCGGGCTACCTTTTCACCGGCGGTCATCGAAGGGGAGGCTTGATGCTGATCAGCACCATGAATGACATTCCGGGATACGAGATCACGGAGGTGCTCGGAGAGGTATTCGGGCTCACTGTCCGCTCCAGGAATGTGGGCTCGCAGATCGGCTCCGGGCTGAAGTCTCTCGTGGGAGGCGAGTTGAAGGGTATGACGAAGAACCTCGCGACCAGCCGCCAGGAGGTCATCCAGCGGATGGTGGATGAGGCTCAGGCGAAGGGGGCGGACGCCGTGGTGGCCTTTCGGTTCGACACCTCCGAGATGGGTGGCAACTTCACCGAGATCTGCGCCTACGGTACGGCGGTCAGGACGGCGCGCCGCACCGGCTCCTGAGCGGCGACTCAGGGGCCGGAGCGGGCGAGGTCGTGCGGCCCGGAAGCGGGGTAGCCGCCGGAAGCACGGATGGCCTGGCCCCAGTGCCGGAGAATCGTCATCAGCGGGTCGAGGTCCTCGCCGAGAGCCTGGACGATCCTGTCGCACTGTCGGTCGGTTGCCATCTCCACGTCGTCGCGTGCAGCACGGCCCCGCTCGGTCAGAGAGCCATCGCTCAGCCAGCCTCGTGCCTGGAGGCGCTCTGTCGCGCTGTCGAGGTCGTCATCGCCCCATGCCCTGGTCCGGATGTAGGTGCGCGTCGGCAGACCCCAGTAGAGCTCGGTCAGTAGACCTATCTCGACGGCGTCGAAACCGGCGGAGGTCCAGGCGGCCGTGTGGGCGTCCCCCCGGTACTCCCGCAGACAGTCGGCCAGCCTCCACATGTCGGCCATCGGCTCACCGGGAAGACCCAGAGACGACAGCCCCGCATACAGCGGCTTACCCTCCGGCCGAAGCCCGTCGCACGCTCTCGCCAGCAGTGCGGTCACCTCATCGAGGCCCTCGGGGTTCGGGCCGAGGATGCGGGTGAGCTGGGCCGCGGCGCCCTCCGCCCTGGCCGCACAGATCGTGGCCGCATCGGTGATCGTCCAGCCTCGTTCTACTGCAGGGATCACGGCCGAGGGGTTGAACACGGCGAACGCTGCGGCAACGACGTGCCCGGAGACTTGGCCCATTACGGACCCACGGCTCGTGAAATACGCCGGGCCGTCAGGCAGGGCGACTCCACGGGCGGAAGCGGGGCTCGGATCGAAGCCGAGTGCGGCGTAGCCGGAATGGCACTCCGGCGAGAAGTACACCTGCCCGGCAACCGGTTCGAGAGCAGCTGCCAGACGGCGGCACGCAGGCCCCGGGTCAGATGAAGGCACCACTGGTGACAGACGTTACCTGCCCGAACCGTCCAGCGCTGGCCCAGACGCTCGCCGACCGCAACAAGCAGGTCCCCGTGCCATGCCGCCCCGGAATCCCATAGCGTCGACCCCGTGCGCGCTGTGACCATCCGGGACGACTCCATCCGCTTGGGCCAGTTCTTGAAATTGGCTGGGATGGTCGACTCGGGATCGGAGGCCAAGCTCCTGCTCGAAGACGGGCAGGTCCGGGTCAACGATGTCATCGAGACCCGCCGTGGCCGCCGCCTCCGCATCGGAGACGAGATCGCGGTACCCGGCGACGTCGCCATGGTCGTGGCCACCGGGACCGTCCCCTAGCGGCCCGGACCGGGACGGGGGGTGCGGGCCTTCAGGTGAGGGTGCCGGAGAAGAGGCCGGTCAGCTCCTCCCAGTGCCGCTCGGCTGCCGCGTGGTTGTAGACGGGGAAGTCGGCCATCGTCCACCCGTGCAGGGCGCCTTGGTAGATCTCGCAGCGGTGCTCGACACCGGCGTCGGTCAAGGCCTGCTCCAGCCTGTCGGCCATCTCCGGGGGATAGGAGCTGTCCTCGGCCGCGCCGGCGACGTAGACCCGAGCCGTCATGCGGGGGGCGAGAAGGTGGGGGCTGAGCTCGGATTCGCTTGCCAGGTTGCCGCCGTGGAAGCTGGCCGCGGCGGCGACACGGTCGGGATATGTTCCCGCGGCGGTCAGCGATATGGCCCCGCCCATGCAGTAGCCGGTCGTGCCGACCATGGTCCCAGCTACGTCTTCCCGAGAGTTGAGGTAGTCGAGGAAGGCCTCGGTGTCGCCGGCTGCCCGGCGGTTGTCGGTGGAGGAGAAGAGATGGGCCAGCGCGCTCCTCACGTCGCCCGAGGCGAAGACCGTCTTCGGGTCCAGCGGCTCGTAGCTGCCGGCCCGGTAGAACAGGTCGGGGAGCAGCACGATGTAGCCGTGATCGGCCAGCCGCTGCCCCATCTCGAACAGTTTCGGCCGGATCCCCAACCCGTCCATGAAGAAGATCACCGCCGGGTGCCGGCCGCCCTCCGCTGGGGTGAACACACTCGCCGGGCACTCGCCGTCGGTGGTGCGGATCGAAACCGATTCCCTGGTCATGCCCGTGGCCTCCTGTCCCTGTCAGTCGCCACGATCATGACGGCACGCGATGCGGAGCCGCCACTTCGGATTGAGGGGTGCGCGCTTCTGCCGCCCGGCGATCCGGAACGATCGGGCTAGAGCAGACCAGGTAGTGACCGGAGGTTCTCGACCAGCCCGGCTGTGGGGATGGACCCGTCGCAGAACACGATGTTGCAGCTCGGGTTGGTGACCAGGTCGGTCATCAACACCCCCGGGTTGATGTAGTCCATCGGGTTCGCATCGAGATCGAGCGGGTCCCCGGTGTAGGGGCCCGGGTCAGGGACGTGGACGTCTTCGACTGCGGCCATCAGGGCGCGGAAGAAGGTCCACTGCATCTCATCGGGGGCGGCTCCGAGCAGGACGGGCGGGTCGAGGGAAAGGCTGCCGAAGTACCCCGTCGTGATGACGGTCATGTGCAGGGTGGGGATCATGACCACGAGCTGGCCACCGGTGCCGTTCATCTCGTAGGCGCTGGGGGGCAGCGGCGGAATCGCGTGGCGATCCAGTGTCTGGGCGGAGGGGATGTCGGCGCCGGTGCACGGCTTCCCGGCGTTGGTCCAGAACAGCAACCCGTAGCACCCGTTCGTTGGATCGGGGCGGCTGACCGCCGCGACGTAGGCGGCGGGCACGACCTGCCGATCGTCCCAGCGTCCATGGTTGCTCATCAGCAGCCCGAGGCGGGCGAGTTGCTGCGGGGTGAGGAACAGGTTCGAATATCCGTAGGGCAGCCCGGATCGGTCACGCAGCCAGAAGTAGCTGCCGGCGGCGATCCCGATCGGGCCGAACAGCTTCTGCTGGGCGAAGCCCGCGAGATCTCCGCCGACGGCGTCCTGGACGACCTGCGCGAGCAGCGCCGGACCGAGTTGGGAGTACTGGAAATGCGTGCCGGCCGGGTATACGAATGGCTGAGCGAGCTCCTCCTGGGCTTGGCTGGGGTCGGCTCCCAGCGTGACGGCTTCGGCCAGGATCGACTGGCGTAGGCCGCCGGTCTGGGTCAGCAGGTCACGGACGGTGATCGCCCGGTGGGCAGCGTCACCCCACCCGGGCCTGCTCGGCAGGTACCGTCCGATAGGGGCGTCGAGGCTGAGCCTGCGCTCGCCGATGGCGATGCCGGCCAGCAGCGAGACCACGGACTTGGTGACGCTCCAGACGTTGTTGTGCACCGAGGAGGTAAGGGCGTTCAGCGGGTCGGTGGCGACCAGGCAGCTGTTGCGGAAGACCTGGACCGACAGCCGCAGCCGGCTGCTCAACATGGCGACGGCAGCGGCGACCTTGGAGGCGTTGAGGTTCTCCTGCGCCGGGGTGGCGGTGCCGAACGGTCCCGACGCCGATGGAACGCCACACAGCTTCGGTGTCTCCACCCCGGAGGCCGACGCGGCTTTGACGGGGATCAGCGCCAGACCGGCGACCACCAGACAGACCATGACGATCCGCTGGATCACTCTTCTGCCGGCCACGGTCTGTCCTCGCTCGTCCATGTAGCTCAGTCCACGATGGCCGGGTAGACCAACGCCTTCAGCTGGGCCCGGAAGTTGAACGTTCCCGACGGCAGTAGCTGGGTCATGAACACGACCGCGAGATCCTCCGCCGGGTCCACCCAGAAGAGGGTGGAGGCGGCTCCGCCCCACATGAACTCGCCGGCCGAGCCGATCACCCCCGTCGCCGCCGGGCTCTGACTGACTGCCATACCCAGGCCGAAACCCATGCCTTCGAATCCGACCTCCCCGTAGCCTCCCGGGAGGGCGAACTCGGACATGGACCGGTTGCCGGGCAGATGGTTCACGGTCATGAGCTCGACCGTCTTGCGGCCGAGTACCCGCCGGCCATCGAGTTCACCGCCGTCGAGCAGCATCCGACAGAAGCGCAGATAATCGGAGGTGGTCGAGACCAGACCGCCTCCCCCCGAGAGGAAGGTGGGGGGCTGGAGGTAGGTGCTGTCCCTGGGATCGTCGACCAGAACGAGATCCTTGCGGCTGTTGCGCCCGTAACACGCCGCGAACCGCTCCACCCGGTCCTCCGAGACATGGAACGCGGTGTCCACCATGCCGAGCGGGGTGAAGATCTCCTCGGCCATGAACTGGTCCAGGCCGCGTCCCGTCATTATCTCGACCAGCCGCCCGCACACGTCGAGGCCCAGCGAGTAGAGCCAATGGCGGCCGGGGTGGAACCGCAGAGGCGTCTGAGCCAACCGGTCCATCATGGCGGCCAGGTCGTGGTCGAGGCGCGCCGGGCGATCCCGCCCGCGACGGCCGAGGGACTCGCTGTCGAGGTCGTCGTTGTCCCTGCCGTAGCCGATACCCGCCATGTGCATCATGAGGTCGCGGACCTGGACCGGCCGGGCCGGGTCGACCAGACGGCGCTCGCCGTCCGGCCCCCGCTCGGCCACCTTCAGCTCGCGCCATTCCGGGATGAACCGGGCCACCGGGTCGGTCAGCTGGAAGTAGCCGCGCTCGTACAGGGTCATCAGCGCCACTGCGGCGATGGGCTTGGTCATCGAGTAGATGCGCCACACGGTGTCGTCGCCGACGGGGGTGTTCCGTTCCCGGTCGGCCAGTCCCAGGATGGAGTGGTGGGCGACCGCCCCCCTGCGCAGCACCGCCACCTGGCATCCGGCGATCTTCCCCGGCTCGACGTAACGCTGAAGCAGGTGCTCGTCTATCCGCTGGAGGCGGCTCGAGTCCATCCCCGCGGCTTCAGCGTCCACTTTCATCTGTCCCCCCTGGGCCCGACGACGGTCGATGCGACTGTAACAAGGGCCGGGCGTGCGATCGCGAGCAGCACCGGGCCCGGCGCCGTGGAAGGCGACCGGGGTCAAGGCTCGAGGCAGAACGGGATCGAGTCGACAGCCCCGGCGGGGTTCTCGGTGGTGCCGTCAGGGGCGTAGATCTTGACGTAGCTCACCGAAGCGAACTGCCGGAGGGTCGGCATGATCTCGCCGGCGATGGTCATGGTGGACCCGCCGCTGGAGCAACCCCCGGACAGGGTGACGTGGGCGACGCCGTTGTCGATGTGGAGTTTCTGGTAGCCGGTGGCGCCGGAGGTGATCAGGCGCAGGCCGCCCGCCTCCTCGGCCGGAGAGGGCCCGGCGAAGAGAGCGTCGAGGGCCCCGGCGGCGACAGCCGGCGGCTGCACACGCCGGTCAACCGGCTGGTACAGGGGCTCCTCTCCGGTGGCTGCGCGGTTCTGGTCGAGGAACCACACCTTCACCCCGACCGTCACCGGGGGTCGAGTCGTCGGCGCCGCCGGGGCGCGGCCGACGGGTGGAGCCACCGTGGCCGCCGGTGCGGTGGTGGAGGGGCCGGTGGCTGCTCGGGGGCCGCTGCTGCACGCAGCCAGCGTCACAACGGCCGCGAACCCGATCACCGCGGCATGCCGGAGCCGGTGGAGCTCGGATCTGAATGGTGGGTGACCTGTCCTCATGCCGTCCAAGGTGCGACCCCCGGGCGGCACCCGGACAGGGTCCATCCGACCTACTTCGACCGGACCGGATGAACGGCACCAGCCGGAGCTGGTGCGGGGCTGCGCCCCGACTACCCCTCGGCCGCCGCGACGGCTGCCAGGGTCAGGCTGATCACGACCGCGGCATAGGCCGTGGCCACCGGGTGGAGGCCCAGGAGGCTGCCGAACCGGCCGGGGGAGAGCCCGGCGGAGAGTCCAGGTGAGGTATCCGGGGAGCCTGGCTCTCGCACCACAATTGCAGCACCGTTCGCGTTGCGGCTGCGCAGCCGGGGCCGGGCGAGCCCGCCCGGTCAGTCCCGGCCGCGCAGCCCCTTGGACACGTCGAACAGGTTGACGGCGTCGTCGACGGCGACCACCACCCGGGGGGCGATGTAGCGGTGGCCGGCCCCGGCCAGGCCGATCGCCGTCCCCCAGGCGGTGAAGGCGATGACGTGGGAGGCGAAGGGCAGCGGCCGGTCCTGGTACTGGACTGCCACCACGCCGGTCGCCCCGATGGCGAGGGCGGCGGCCTGCAGGCGCTCCATGCCCTGCTCCCGGGCCTCGTACATGGCGTAGGTCAA